>NZ_JFCC01000004.1:0-135015 GCF_000582925.1 Acinetobacter sp. 1294596
AGTCACTATTTATGTAATCAATTGGTCTTAAAGAATATAAAGATCCTAATTATTTCGTTTTATTAAGCCATAATGATAAAAAATAATAATTGCTATGATTTATATATAAAAACAGTCATTAAACTTCTCGAAAAGCTAATTTTATTATTTAAAATATTGGATATAAATTAATTTATTTCAAAAATTATGTTTTATCAGGTTTTTTAAAGAGAAGTGATTAAGCCTGTAATTTCTGATCATGAGTCTGTTCTATCTGCCTGGTAACAGGCTTGATTCTTAATTTGAGAATTCTAGAGCCTGACCTATAGGAGAAAGTTGAGAGAGAAAGGTTTCTATATTAAACAGGTTTAAATTTAAATTTTGATCAAGTCATAAAGAAGCGCAAGAATCAGAGCCCAGAAAGCTATCCAGAACTCACTAAAAATATAGTTTAAAATAGGCTATCTTTCATATATTTATCGCGAGAATTTAGCGGAAAATCTGTATTTAATAAAAATTTCACTAAACCCTGTCAAGCAAATAAAGCATTTCTACATCATCTTCAGAATGCTCCCCAAAGATCTTTATTTTTATTCAAGATATATTTTACCAATTTATAAATAGAAATTATTTCTCTATCTCTACAGGCTTTAGTAATTAAACCCATTTTATCGTTGAATATTTCTAATTCAGGGCTGCTTTAAATTAATCCAGTTGATGACTCTGAGTTTTAAATACGAGTCTAAGAATTGACCCTATTAAAATGTTTGAAAAAGTGCACATACACTTATCAGCATTACAGCCTTTATCAAGCATCAACTCAAGAGTTGTTTGTATATAGTGCTCAGTAACAGTGCATCATTATCGAAACGCACTACAAGTGTTATAGAAAAGTATTACGAAATACCAAATCCGTATGATTAAGTTGGCATACCCTTTGCATTTACCTCTACAGCATAAAGTGATCTAGGGTTCCGGCAGTTATTTTTTAAAGCCTGCGTCTGAGACCGAGAGTTCACGGCTAGGTTTTCCAAAACCAAAGCTACACGGAGGGATAAAAGCCCGGGAGGTAAACCGTACAAGTTAGATGCAGAGGCTGTTATGAGCACGACTACTTATCACGAAGATTCCGCACTGTGGACTGAACTTTTACCGGGTGGCCATCACTGGTCTGCGCGCATTCAACGTGGCGCAGTTTTACAACTCAAATCCTTGGGCGCAAATGCCAATGTTTCGCTGTTCTGTGTCAATGCAGAAGACAAGCTGGAAGCCTATAACATGCCAGATAGCTTAAAAGGGCAACATACGGCATTTTTAAGTAAAGGTCACATTTTGGCGTCTGATCTTGGACGTGCGATGGTTTCAATTGTCAAAGATGATCACGGCTGGAATGATGCCTTTTGTGCGCCTAGTACCGCCCAGCAAATTGAACAAAAATTTGGGACTCAAACTTTTCAAGATGCCCGTAACGATATGTACCGTAATGGCAAAGACAGTCTACTTTTAGAGATGACCAAATTTGGTTTATCGGCAACAGACCTAAGTAATAGCTTAAACCTATTCTCAAAAGTTCAACCCGATGACAACGGTAACTTGTCTTATGTGGCATCTGACAATACTGATCAGGTGATTGAACTACGTTTTGAAATGGATTGTTTGGTGTTCTTATCGAGCGCACCACATGCCTTAGATAATTCGACTGAATACACACCTGCTGATATTCAACTGTCATTATTTAAAGCGTTGCCTTTGGGCGAAACGGATATCTGCCGTGATTCGTGCCCGCAAAATCAGCGTGCGTTCCAAAACAACAACCGTTACTACGCTTTAAGCGCTTAATTGGGGGAATACAACATGACAGCTTTAGTCCATTTAGAAAAATCTGTGTTAAGTGAAGTGTGTCCTGCTGGTGAGGCATGGATGTGCGAAGTCAAAAAAGGACAGTATTTCCGTATTGTTGATCTTGAAGGCAACCAGGCGGTGGATACCTTATTTATTTCCGCACATAACCCTGAAGAGCGCTATAGCGCAACCGATACTTTGGCAATGAACCGTCAAATTTATCTAGAAAAAGGTACAACTTTATATACCAATTTTGGCAATAAAATCGCCACTATTCATGATGACAACTGTGGTCGCCACGACACCTTAGGTGGCGCATGTTCATGTGAAAGTAATACGGTGCGTTATGCCCATGATACATATCCAATGCACAGTTGCCGTAATAATTTCATGATCGCATTGTCACAACATCCGATTGCGAAAAAGCATGGCTTAAACGTGCGTCATATCAGTCCAAACATTAACTTCTTTATGAATGTGCCGGTGACATCTGATGGTCACCTGAAATTTGATGATGGTATTTCTGCACCCGGTAAATATGTCGAAATCAAAGCAGAGATGGATTTGATTGTACTGATCTCGAATTGTCCACAACTGAATAACCCATGTAATGCCTATAACCCAACCAAAATTCAACTGATTGTCCGCGAAGGTGAGGAATAAGCCATGTTTAATAAAGTTCTCATCGCCAACCGTGGTGCTATTGCCTGCCGTGTAATTCGTACCTTAAAAAAACTCGGTATTCAATCGGTTGCAGTGTATTCAGAAGCAGACCGTGATTCACTGCATGTCACTTTAGCAGATGAAGCGGTGTATATCGGTGAAGCACCTGCCAACCAAAGCTATTTAAATGTCGATAAAATCTTAGAAGTTGCCAAGCAAACGGGCGCACAAGCGATTCATCCGGGCTATGGCTTCCTCTCTGAAAATGCGGAATTCTGTAATTTGTGTGAAGCCCAAGGCATTGTCTTTTTAGGGCCAAATGCCGACCAGATGAAAGCCTTTGGTCTTAAACATACGGCACGTGAACTCGCGATTCAAGCCAATGTACCGTTACTTCCGGGTAGTCAATTGTTGGCTGATGAAGAGGAAGCACTGCTGGAGGCTGACCGTATTGGCTATCCTGTGATGCTGAAAAGTACCGCAGGCGGTGGCGGTATCGGCATGCGCTTGGTGTGGAATGCGGAAGAACTGAAAGATGCTTATGTAACGGTGTCGTATTTAGCGCAAGCCAACTTTAAAGATGCAGGCTTATACCTAGAAAAATTCGTACAAAATGCCCGTCATATTGAAGTGCAAATTTTTGGTGATGGTAACGGCTTAGTCTTGGCACTTGGTGAGCGTGATTGTTCGGTGCAACGTCGTAACCAGAAAGTGATTGAGGAAACACCTGCGCCACATTTAAACGATACACAACGTGCCTATATCCAAAATGTCGCAATTCAATTAATGCAGTCGGTGAATTATCGCTCGGCAGGGACGGTTGAATTCGTCATGGATACCGACACACAAGAGTTTTACTTCTTGGAAGTGAATACCCGTCTACAAGTGGAACACGGTGTGACGGAACAAGTCTTTGGTGTGGACTTGGTGGAATGGATGGTCACTCTAGGCAGTGGTGATTGGGTTACACCTACATCGAAACTTGAGTCTCAAGGACATTCGATTCAAGTGCGTCTCTATGCCGAAGATCCAATCAAAAACTTCCAACCAAGTGCAGGGCTGTTAACGCATGTTGAATTTGATGCCAATGCCCGTAATGAAACGTGGGTGGAAACAGGCTCAAATGTTTCATCATTCTATGACCCGATGATTGCGAAAATCATTGTGACGGCGGAAGATCGTAGCTCAGCCATCCAAGCCATGACCGACACGCTCGCTAAAACCCAAGTAGCAGGCATTGAAACCAACCTTGAATATCTACAAAACATTATCGACTGCGATGTATTTAAAGCCGGTACGCAAACCACTCGCTTCTTAAATAGCTTTGAATGGAAAACTCAAAAGATTGAAGTCTTACAAGCCGGTATTCAAACCGCCGTGCAAGATGTGAAAGGTCGTTTAGGTTATTGGGATGTTGGTGTACCACCATCAGGTGCGATTGATCCGCTGTCTTTAAATGTCGCCAACCAACTGTTAGGTAATGCACCGAATACCGCAGGTCTGGAATGTACCTTGCAAGGACCAAGCTTAAAATTCCATTGTGACAGTCAAATCGTGCTTGCAGGTGGCGATATGCCATCGACTTTGGATGGCGTAACTGTACCAATGTGGCAAACCGTGAATGTGCGTAAAGGTCAGGTGCTGAAGTGTGGCAAGATCGCCACAGGTTGCCGTACCTATATTGGGATTAAAAGTGGTCTGAATGTCCCTGAATATTTAGGCTCACAAGCGACCTTTACTTTAGGTCAGTTTGGTGGTCATGCAGGGCGTAACTTACTGATTGGCGATATGCTTCCAATCACGGCATTTACATCAAGTGATGGCAAAGCATTAAGCGAAGATCAAATCCCTGTATTCTCAAACTCTTGGGAAATTGCGGTGATGTATGGTCCACATGGCGCACCGGATTTCTTTACTAAAAACGACATTGATACTTTCTTTGCTAACGAGTTTGAAATTCACTTTAACTCAAGCCGTACCGGTATCCGTTTGATTGGTCCAAAACCTGAATGGGCACGTGAAGATGGTGGTGAAGCCGGTCTGCATCCATCCAATATTCATGACAATGCTTATGCGATTGGTGCGATTGATTTCACTGGTGATATGCCAATTATCTTGGGCCCAGATGGTCCAAGCCTCGGTGGTTTCGTGTGTCCCGCGGTGGTGATCAATTCTGAACTGTGGAAATTGGGCCAGCTCAAAGCCGGCGATAAAGTCAAATTTGTGCCTGTGAGCTACCATCAAGCTAAATTGCTGAATGAAAAATATCATGCACAATTATCAACAAATGATACTGAAAATGTGACGTTTGATGAGTCGTTTTACCCTGAAATCAGTACGCTGAAAACCGCCATTTTAGACACTTTGAAAGGTCAAAATGGTACGCCTGATGTGGTGTATCGTCCTGCGAGCAACAACTATATGCTGGTGGAATATGGCGATCTGGTTTTAGATTTAAACCTGCGTTTCCGTATTCATGCGCTGATGCAATGGGTCAAAGAGCAAAATATCCAAGGCATTATTGACCTGACACCGGGTATTCGTTCACTGCAAATCCATTTTGATTCGACCAAGCTCGATCAAATTGATTTATTGCATATGCTTCAAGTCGCAGAAGAACAATTGCCTGATGTGACGGAAATGCAAGTGCCATCACGTACTGTGTATTTACCACTGGCTTGGGAAGATTCACAAACACAGCTTGCAACTGAGCGTTATATGCAAACCGTACGTCCAGATGCACCGTGGTGTCCGGACAATATCGAATTTATCCGCCGTATTAATGGTTTAAAAGACAAACAAGCCGTGAAAGATGTGGTGTATAACGCGAGTTATTTGGTTATGGGCTTGGGTGATGTGTATTTGGGTGCGCCTGTGGCAACACCGCTTGATCCACGTCAGCGTTTAGTCACCACCAAATATAACCCTGCACGGACTTGGACACCTGAAAATGCCGTCGGTATTGGTGGTGCGTATATGTGTGTTTACGGCATGGAAGGTCCGGGTGGCTATCAGTTTGTGGGTCGTACTTCGCAAATGTGGTCACGCTACCGTAAAAACCCTGATTTTGAACAAGATATGCCGTGGTTATTGCGCTTCTTTGACCAAATTAAGTTTTATGAAGTGTCTGAGTCCGAGTTGATGCACATGCGTGAGGACTTTAAAGCAGGGCGTTTAAAACTGCGCATTGAAGAAGGCGTACTCAACCTTAAAGAATACAACGAATTCTTAACTGAAAACCAAGAATCTATTTCAGCATTTAAAGCGGTGCAACAAGCTAATTTTGATGCAGAGCGCCGTCGCTGGCATGAAGCAGGACTGGCGGAATATGTCTCTGAAAGCCTAGATGCTGTGGATGATGGTGAAGGTGTTGAAGTGCCTGAAGGTGGTTGTGCGGTGGAATCGCATATGCCCGGTTCAATCTGGAAAATTGAATGTCAGTCAGGTGATATTGTGGAAGAAGGTGCGACGCTTGCGGTGATTGAAGCGATGAAGATCGAGATTCCAATTATTGCGCCTGAGCGTATGCGTGTCGATGCGATTACGATTGAAAAAGGGCAAACGGTGAAAACGGGGCAGGTGTTGTTTACGTTGGCGCCTGTGGCTTGATGAGATAGGAATAAAAAGACCGTCCGTAAGGGCGGTTTTTTTTATTGAAAAGAGATATTATTAATCAGGATACGTAATTTTATTAATAAACATGCAGAATTTCTACCTACATTCTTTTACAGCTAAACATTACAGACATTTTAGCTCCTTATTCATTAAATTTAACAAAAAATTTAATTTTATTACAGGATCTAATGGATGTGGTAAAACAAGTATTCTGCATGGAATAATGCATTGCTTCGATCAATCAAATCATATAAATACTCGTTTTGGGGATAATTCAAGTATTTCAACAAATCTAATAATTGGGGATGATAGATTTGACCCTTTGAAAATCACTGTTGGATTTGGACAAGGCTCTTTCAGAACTAAAGAATATCGTGGTTCTACTTTATATACTTATCTTCCACCTTCGATAGTCATAGATGAATTTGAACTTTTTAATGCTAATCAATTTAAAGAAACTTTCCCTTATGTTATTCCCTTAAATATTACTTCTGATAGGAATATTAAATATAAATTTATTGAAGGTACACGACGTATATTACCTAATGATCAACAGAGAGATAGCTATTTGAATGCAGGTTTGACACCTCATTACACAGATGATGATAGATCAGTAAAGCAATGGATGATTAATCGTTATGCATGGATAGATAAGGAATGGGCATACGACTATAAGCAAAACTGGGATCATTTAATAAGATATTTACCTAAACTTGCCCCAAATGATAGTGACTTTGAATTTGTTGAAATTAGAGATGATCTAGAGCCGAGGTTCTCTATATATGGTCAAGAATGTTATCTAGAAGAATTATCAGCAGGTTTTCAAGCAATATTTACTGTCGTAGCTAATATTATCGAATGGATTGAAAACACAAATTCTGATGGTCAACGTTTCATTGGAGACGCTACGGGTACAGTATTAATTGATGAATTGGATTTACATTTGCATCCTGAGTGGCAATTTAATATTAGAGGTGGTCTAGAAGCATTATTTCCAAATCTTCAATTTATTGTCACAACCCATTCGCCACATCTACTAGCATCTGCAAAAGAAGGTGAAGTCATTATTATGAATCGTGAAATTGGAAAAACAGAATATCATTTTGAGCCTAGTAATAAGCGGTACTCAGGTTGGAATACTGATCAGATTTTGGAAGATGTAATGGGAGTTAAAAGTCTTAAGAATAAGGATTATGAAAGGCTTATAGATGAAGCTCTCGATGCTTATGAATCAAAAGATAAGACTAAACTTTTATCTGTAATGGAGCATTTGAAAAATATTACTCATTCAGATGACACGATAGTACAAGTATTAGAAATGAAGATGGCTTCTTTGGAGCTTGAATAAGTCATGATCAAGCTTGAAAAACAAAATGATATTCCTCAAATCCTTCAAGATAAACAAAGAGAATGGACAGATCATTTACTTGCATTAGTAAGTAAATATGGAACTTACAAGAATATTCCGAAAGAAGAGAAAGCTTCGGCTCTTAGCCATTATAGACATAAGGATATTACTACCCCTTTATTTGCTAGCTCACATCAAAAATGTGCTTTTTGTGAAGGAAGTCCGAAAGATAGTGGAAATATAGAAGTTGAACATTTCTATCCAAAATCTATCTATCATGATAAAGCTTTTGATTGGGATAATTTTTTACCAAGTTGTCGTAAGTGTAATGATTCAAAACTTACCCATGATGTAGGTGTTGAACCTATTTTAAATCCGTATGATGAAGATTTTGATCCTAGTCAGCAGTTTGAATTTGTCTTAGCACGTATGAAAGGTAAAACTGAAATAGCTAAACGTACAATTGATGTCTGTGGTTTAAAAAGTCGATTGTATGATCCCTACAGCAAATTGATAAAAGTATTTTGTGAATATGAACAAACTTTAGAAGAGGCTCTTGAAGAGCTAAACGAGAAAGATACTAATCGAAAACGTTTAAACCAGATACGTAGAATTTCTGATTCCATTGATAGAATCGAATCATTAATGAAACCTACTGAAAAATATTCATATTTTTGTTCTTATATCATTCGAAGTAGTGAAGTTTATAATGAAGCAAAAAGGATACTCTCTTTAGAGCTTCAACAAGTAGGCTAAGGAATTTATATTGAACAATATTATCTATTCACGCTTTGTCGCAAGTATTTCAGACCTGAAAAAGAATCAAATGGAAGTGGCGAATAACGGCTTTGGTAAAGCAGTAGCAATCCTTAACCATAACAACCCAGCATTCTATTGCGTTCCTGCGGATATGTATGAACGCCTGATAGATCTGATTGAAGACAAAGAACTGCTTAAACTTGCAGACGAAGCGCAAACTCAAGAAACTGTAAAGATAAGCCTAAATGACCTACAAGCTCGAGTTCACAAAAACCCTACTTAATAAGGTTTGAGGCGTTCAGCCACACTTTGATGCACACTTGAATCCCAATGGTGCAAAATGGGCTATTTTTTAACCACACTTAATAAAATTAAATGATCCTTATTCTAGCTTATATATGTATGTGATAGATTTTAAAAGTATTCTGCTTAAATCTATTCTATTTTATATTGTGGCACGCTTAATGCATTTATTTATATACAACATAAATAGAGGAGAGCAATACACTTGATCACTCATAAGCACAAAAATCGGTTAACCATTCATGTATAAAAAGAATAGCAAGGACATGAGCAATCAAAATGGAATAAACCGGTGAAATACAAAACTTACTTTTGCTTTAGAACAAGCCCCATCTCACTGTTATGGGGCTTTTTTTTGCCCTTTTATGTAAGTTTATTCACCTTATCCAAATAACTAAAAATTGGCACGTTTTCTGCATTTTCCTAAGTAATACGAAATTTTGGTTTTGTAATATCCCTAGGAGATGCACATGAACAATCTGACATCAAATAAAAAAATGCATCCATGGCTTCACTTTCTGGTTGAGCTTCTTAGCGTACGAGCAGGCTTTCACATTAAACAGTCTTCCCAATATCAACCCAAGGATCAACATCGTGCCTAAACAAAAATTGGCACGGATCAGTATTACCGTGCCAGAAACCACCCTACATGCAATGGATCAAAAAATTGTCGAGCAGCACTATGAAAGCCGTTCACAGGCCATTGTCGACATGATTAACCGCCACCTGATTGATGATCTGGTGATTCGCAATGAAGTCATGGTCGGAACACTTACCTTGCTCTATGACGTCAGCCTGAAACCGCTGCGCAGTCAGCTGGTCGATCTGCAGCAGCAGTATCTGGCGCAAGTGATCAACTCACTTCATATCCAGCTGGATGATGAAAAAATCCTGCAAGTCATGCTGATGCAGGGCGCGAGCAGTGATCTGAAAGAAATTAGCGAACAATTTATTGCACTGAAAGGCGTGATTAAAGGGCATCTCGAACTGATGGATGCCGTCATGCCGCCTATTCCACAAAATACCGAACACACTTAAGGAGAACAGCTGTGCACAACTTATGGACTGTACAGGACTGGCAACACGCCTACCAGAACAAGAATATCCAGCTCAATGACCTGATTGAGTATGTTGCCGGGTTGAATAATGACGATCATGCCTGGATATCAATTGCGACAGCAGCACAATTACAGGCACAAATTGATGCATTGACTGGTGCAGATATCGAAAGCTTGCCTCTTTATGGGGTGCCATTTGCAGTCAAGGACAATATTGATGTTGCGGGGTTCTATACCACAGCGGCTTGTAAAGAAGCAGCTTATCTGGCGACTTCCGATGCAACCGCAGTAGCCAAATTAAAAGCTGCTGGCGCGATTGTCGTGGGTAAAACCAATCTGGATCAGTTTGCGACAGGTCTGGTCGGTGTGCGCTCTCCATACGGTGCGGTGAAGAACAGCTTTAATTCTGAATATATCAGTGGTGGTTCGAGCTCAGGTTCCAGTGTAGTCGTAGCAAACGGATTAGTGCCATTTTCACTGGGTACAGATACTGCAGGTTCAGGACGTGTACCGGCAGGGCATAATAATATTGTCGGACTCAAACCGACCAAAGGCTGGTTCTCGACTACCGGCCTGATTCCGGCTTGCCGCACCATCGATGTGATTTCGATTTTTGCCTTAACGGTGGATGATGCTTGGCAGGTGGCGCAAGTCATGCAGGGCTATGATGCCAGCGATTATTATTCCAGAATGCATCCTCAAAATGTACCGAGCCAATTTTCAAAAAGGAAAATTGCCATTCCGGATATACTGGAATTTTATGGTGATGCTGAAACTGAAAAAGCATTCCAGCTGGCGATCACACGTGCACAAAGTTTAGGCTATACGGTTGAGCCGATTGATTTTTCGCCATTTCAACAACTGGCGACTGCACTTTACAATCGCTCTTGGGTGGCTGAACGTACCAGCGCCGTGGAAAAAATGGTGCAACGCGAGCAGACCCATCCGGTCATTGGCCAGATTATTGCGCAGGCAGACCGGTTCAGTGCGGTCGATGCCATGCAGGATGAATATGAACGCGCCCGCCTGAGTCGTGTTATTCAAAATACGCTGGCAGCGTATGATGCCTTGATGGTTCCTACTGCACCCACTATTTATCGCATTGCAGAAGTAGAAGCGGATCCCTTGGTAAAAAACAGCCACATGGGCGCTTATACCAATTTTGTCAATTTTGCCGATCTGTCGGCTTTGGCACTACCAAATGCGATTCGTGCCGATGGTTTGCCAACGGGCGTGACCTTTATTGCGCCAGCCTGGATGGATGAGGCACTGGCCAAATTCGGGCAAAAATGGCAGCAATCGAGCCAGTTAAAACTGGGCACTTCTGAACGCAACTATGAAAAAACAACTGAAATCTCATCAGGGCACAGCGTCAAACTGGCTGTCGTCGGAGCACATCTGACCGGCATGCCACTGAATTTTCAGCTGACCACATGTGGTGGCACCCTGATCAAGCAGACCCGGACTGCTTCGCATTACAAACTCTATGCTTTAAAAAATACCACACCGCCAAAACCTGGCCTGCAATACAACGCCAAAGGTTTTTCAATTGAAGTAGAGGTCTGGGACATTCCGCGTGCACTGTTCGGGAACATTGTTGCAGAAGTTCCGGCACCTTTGGGCATTGGCAATGTCCAGCTGATTGATGGTACTTGGGTCAAAAGTTTTATCTGTGAAGGTTATGCGCTTGAAGATGCCACAGATATCAGTCATTTCGGTGGCTGGCGCGAATTTATGAAATCTAGACAACTTTCAAATACCAAATTTAAATGTGAATGCATAGGGGAAGTCGCACAATGATGAAAAAACTCAGTCTGGCAGTCTCGATTTGTGGTGCTGTTTTATTTAGCGGCTGTGACAATACTGCAAAAATTCCTGCATCAAATACCAAAGCAAGTGAGAGTACGCAAAACCAGCCGATTCGGATTGGTTATAGCGACTGGCCGGGCTTTGTAGCCTGGCAGGTAGCGATTGAAAAAGGCTGGCTTAAAGAAGCAGGTATCAATGCCGATTTTAAATGGTTTGACTATTCTGCTTCACTCTCTGCATTCGCAGCGAATCAGCTGGACGCCGTACTAGTCACCAATGGTGATAATCTGGTCACTGGCTCTGGCGGTACCAAGGGTGTGATGATCATGGCGACTGATTATTCAGCTGGAAATGACGTAATTATTGCCAAGAACGGGATTAACTCGATACAGGATTTGCGAGGAAAAACTGTTGCGACTGAAAAAGGTCTGGTGGATCACTTGCTGCTATCCACTGCACTGGATGATGCCAAAGTTGGCCTGAATGAGGTTAAGCTGGTCAATACCATGACCAATGAGCTGCCACAGGTGTTTGCCACACCTGATATTGATGCGATTGCTGTATGGCAGCCGGTGGCCAATCAGGCTCTATCTGCGGTAGCAGGCTCAAAAATCATTTTTACTTCCAAAGATAAACCTGGCCTGATTTACGATACCCTGACTGTAAACCCGGCCCATCTGGAAGCCAATAAAGAGCAATGGAAAAAGGTAATTCAGGTCTGGGATAAAACCGTCAAATACATCAATGACCCGGCGACGCGTGAAGAAGCAGCACAGATCATGTCCAAACGGGTCGGTATTGACCCGAAAACCTATATGCAGTTTATTGACGGTACACATTTACTGGATCTGGCAGCCAACAAGAAAGTATTTACCAAAGGTAATGGTTTTGATTCAATTTATGGCTCAACCTATCATGTGAACAAGTTCAATGTGGCTAACGGCATTTATACAACGGAAATGAATGTGGATGGTGTGATTGTTCCAACTTTGGTGCAAGAACTCAAATAGAGCTTGCCGCCTCATTCCGGAATGTAAACTAAAGCTATAAAAAATCCCCAGATTGGGGATTTTTATAGTCAGATGAATATTAAAAAATTAAAGCTGCGTACTTTTGGAAAAGACATTGATAAAAATAATGCCAATGATCATAAACGCCAGACCGATCAGTGCAGGAAGATCCAGTTGCTGTTTAAATACCAGCAAGCCAACTGTTGAAATCAGGATAATACCAGCCCCTGACCAGATCGCATAAGCAATACCCATCGGAATGGTTTTCATAGTGAGTGACAGAAAAAACAGGGCAATTGCATAGCCGGCAATGGTGGCAAGTGAAGGCCAGAGCACGCTAAAACCATTTGAAGCTTTGAGTGCAGAAGTTGCAATGACTTCTGCAATAATAGCAATTGAAAGATATAAAAAAGACATATTTCTCCCTATAGCACCCGTTCTGCATGCTGCATCAGGTGATCCTGTTCTGACTTCAGCCAGCTTTCAGCTTGTATAGTCGTGGGGGTTGCATATTGAAATTGGTAATCCGGCTGGTATATATCCAGCTCAAAAATCAGGTCGATTTTACGGTCATCGAGAACCACATGCTGAACCAGACTGCTTTCATTGAGAACTTCAAAATTTTCCAGGTTAAAGGCTTTACCTGTCTCACTGCTGCAGGTGCTGTAAGTTTTAGCTTGACCCTCAGTCCCGATAGAAACCTCAAAACTTTCCACCAAGGCAAACATGCTCGGATCGACAGCCTTCAAATCCATTTGAGCTACTGCACTTTGCACTTCAGGCAAACGTGTCAGGGCATAAGCAATATGATCAGCACAAATAATCAGGCCACCATCCATTTCCAGTGTCTGACCAGATTGAACATCAAGCGCAGACTGAAGACGTAGGCCTAAAAATAAACCGTGCTGTACCTGCTGGCGCCAGTCTTCTACATAGACATTGCTCGGTGAAAATTCCAGAATGCAGTTGCCAATTGCATGCAACTTTGCCGGTTCCGGCCACTGCACATGATTCTGGTAATTGGCGTAGTCTTTCACTTCCCAAGACAAGAGTTGGCTGGATTCATCCCAAAGCGTATTGCCAATCCAGCCTTGGCGTTCCTGAACAGCAGTTCCCGTCTGGCTTTTTAGACGAAGATCAATGGTGAAACTGCGCGACTGAAACCAGTACACAATGGTGTTTTCATCGGTTAGGCCATTATAAAAACTGATACTTTTACGCCGAAAAGCCCCATATAAAAAGTCTGGAATAATCTCTGGCTGAGGGGTGGTGTGCTTTAAAGTCTTAATCACTTCAAACAGATTCATGATGCTGTCTCCGCCTGTTCCTCAAGTCCAAAAGAGGACAGTGGAACCGCATTTTTTAAGACCAGTTCACCGCTAGCAATGCGTTGTTTTAAATATTGAAAGGTCTGGGCGGTCTGATTAAATAGATGCTCGCCCCCGATCAGGGCAGAATATTTGGAATTTTCAGTATGAATAACCGGTTCAATCACGGTGTCATAATTGCAGGCGCAAAACAGCGGGAATGAATAACGTTCTTCCGAGACCTTTTTCACGCGGTGCTTGGTGGCGAGATATTTACCATTCGACAGAATTTCCATCATGTCACCGATATTCATCACCAGTGTGTTTTCAATCAGTGGAATATCGATCCATTCACCGGCTTTATTCAAAACCTGTAAGCCGGGTGCGGTTGGTAACAGCAAGGTAAAGCATTCATAATCGGTATGTGCGCCAATGCCTTCGGCATCTTGCACTTCCGGATTATAGGGATAGTGAATCAAGCGTAGCTGACTTGGTGCATCAGTAATTTTGCTTTCAAAAAAGTCCTCACGACCGCCCAACGCCAGTGCAAAGGCAGAAAAAATCTGCTGGCTGATCTCACGCAGATGGCTGTAGTATTGGCTGACAATAGCCTTGAAGTCCCGATGGTCTGGCCATAAGGTGGGGCCGAGTAAAGGACAGTTTTTTTGTGTACCCTGATAATCATAATTGACATCATAGGCTTCTTTTAAATCATAACTGTTGCCGGCAAACTGTTCTTCGCCAATCGGCACATAGCCACTATGGTTTTTTGATTTGCCAATATAGTGCTGCATTTTGGTGTCCAGATCCTGAGAAAAATAGGACTGGGCCATTTCAATCAGGGCTTTGGCGTAATCAAAATTAAACTGGTCGCCTTGCAGATAAAGAAATCCGACTTCTTTACAGGCATGATCCAGAGCATGAGCAACTTCAATACGATCGGCTAAATCCGGACTTTGCAATTTTGAAATATCAACCAGTGGGAGTACATATTGCGCTTGCATGATAATCACCTCTAATGTTGGTCGTCCAACACAGCGATTAAAACCTTCGGGTCGTCCCAAAGGCATTTTGAATAAGATTATTTATTGCTGCTGACCTTGGTCATACGCGGAATGACTGGCAGTTCTGCCAGTGCCGGATCCAGTTCATCTTCTTCAGCATGCACCAGATAATCGACACGTTGTCTTAACTGTTTAAATTCAGGTGTGAGCATCACATCAGGATGACGTGGGCGAGGTAAATCGACTTCAATAATTTCCTTGATTTCACCCGGATTGGCTTTCAGTGCCACAATCCGGTCGGCCAGTAAAATGGCTTCATCCATATCGTGAGTCACAAAAATGATGGTGATATCAATGTTTTGCCATAGGTCCATCAGGTGACGCTGCATTTTTTGCCGCGTATGTGGATCAAGTGCCCCAAAAGGTTCATCCATCAACAGGATTTTCGGTTCATTGACCAAAGCCCGGGCAATCGCGACACGCTGTTTCATCCCGCCAGACAACTCATGCGGATACTGGTTTTCATACTTTTCCAGACCAATGATATTGATCCATTCACGTGCCTGTGCTTCTGCCGCTGCACTACTTTGGCCTTTCATGCGCGGACCAAACATGACATTTTCCTTGACGGTTTTCCATGGAAACAGGGTATAGCCCTGAAACACCATGCCACGCTCCGGACTTGGGCCGGTAATTGGCTGGCCATCCACCAGAATCTCACCACTGCTATAAGGATCCAGACCGGCCACTACACGGCTAAAGGTTGACTTGCCGCAACCGGAAGGCCCAATCACACAGATGAACTCACGCTTATGAATTTTCAAATCAAGGGCATTTAAAACCGTACGTTCAGTTTTGCCATGACTGAATTTTTGTGTCAGTTGCTTCGCTTCCAGAATCACCGGACGGCTATAAATCTTGTCAAAGTATTCGCGGGTATTAAATTCAGTGTTTTGCATCAGTTAGCTCCCGGTTTCCATTTAAATAAGCGTTGTCCCAATTTCATCAAGATCACATCACACAGCAGACCAATCACACCGATAATCAGGATCGCGGCAAAGACATTATCAAAGTTCTGATAGCGGGCTTGCTGGGTAATAAACCATGTGATTCCTGAGGTACTGCCGATTAGTTCTGCTACGATCAGGTAAGTCCATGCCCAGCCCAGCAACACACGCAGATTGCGGTAAATTTCAGGCAGGGCGGCAGGAATCACCACATGTAACAGACTTTTGAGTTTATTTGTGCCCAGAGTAAAACCGGCTTCAATCAGGCTGCGATCGACCAGACGTGTGGTATTGGCAATAATTAGAATTTGCTGGAACAGGGTGCCGATGACAATGATGGCTATTTTGGGTGCATCATTGATTCCTAAAATAGCGACGGCAAGCGCGCCAAAGGCCGGGGCAGGCAGGTAGCGGAAAAACTCGATAAAAGGTTCGGTCAACTGGGAAAGTTTATTGGAAAAACCACATAAAATACCGAGTGGAATACCAACTAAGGAAGAAATAAAGAACGCGGTAAAGACCAGCTTGATACTGTGCCACAGGCTTTCATGAAACCAGGGCGCATTGGCCTGAGCCGGCTCCGTGGTAAAAGCTGTGATCAGTGCAATTGCCACTTGATGCGGTGCAGGCAGATAAATCGGGTTGACCAGAATACCCTGCGGCGGAGCCAGACCCTGATCTACCGCAGACTGCGCAGCAGAAAAAAACTGGTCTTTATCAATACGACTCTCGACCTGTAAATAGGCAACACTACCTGAATCAGTAATCTGGACTTGTGGATGCCAGATAAATGGCAAATAGCTGACTGCACACCAAATCAGAATTGGTATTAAAAAAGACCCCAAGCCAAACAGTAATTTATTTCTTTGACTGAGTTCACGTGCAACGTAACTCATAGTGTTGCCCCTCAATATTACAAATTTTATAAAACGTAATACTGAATAAGCAAAATGGATGCCAAGCCTACAAAGCAGAAGAGTAATTATAGAATTTCAAGCTAAAACTGGTTTATATTTTTTAATTTAACTATATGTTTTAAAATAATAAATATAATTATATTTAAGGCGGTGAAAAAACAGATTACAAGGCTAATCAAAACCATCATATTAAACAAATAATGCATTTATTTAGGGCTTTATTCTTCTAGAAATAAAATAATTCTAGATTAATTAATTTTTTCATTAACTTATTAAAACTACCAACAGGAATACTTAGAGATAAAACAAGTTAAGGTATAAAATTATACTTAAAAAGTTATGGAAAATTACAGATAAAAAGCAAATAATTATTCAGTATAGAGGGGGAGTACTTTTCATAATATAGACCCGGAGCTCAGCAGCAATTTAGCTCAATGAATAACAATAATTTTGAATAATAAGGCTTACATTCACTAGATTTTGTTATTCAAGCGCCACGGATCAGGTGTAGAGCACAGTATGAGAAGAAGATTATATAAAAATGATAAGTACTGAACAGAAAAATGGTCCTGAACCGATACACAGGACCGACATGGAGGTAAGTATATGAGTAATCTCAATATACAGACAGAAGGAAGTATAAGTAAATCAAGTGTATATACCTGGTACGTCGTACTGCTGTGTATGCTGGCCTATATTTTTTCGTTTATTGACCGGCAGATTCTGGCACTGATGATCGAGCCGATCAAGGCTGACCTGAATCTGACTGACACCCAGTTTAGCCTGCTGCATGGTTTGGCTTTTTCCCTGTTTTATGCCTTTATGGGATTGCCACTTGCCTATATTGCTGACCGTTTTTCCCGGCCAAAACTGATTTCTATCGGAATTATTTTCTGGAGTCTGGCTACAGCATTCTGCGGACTCAGTAAAAACTTCGTGCAGCTTTTCTTGAGCCGTATGGGGGTCGGAATTGGTGAAGCTGCTCTGTCACCTGCTGCTTACTCAATGTTTAGCGACATGTTTAGCAAAGAAAAACTGGGACGTGCAGTAGCAGTTTATTCGATTGGTTCTTTTGTTGGAGGCGGCATTGCCTTTCTGGTCGGTGGCTATGTTATTGGATTGCTGAAGGACACAAGCCTGATTGATGTGCCATTTTTTGGTATGTTAAAAGCCTGGCAAATGGCATTTATTATTGTTGGATTACCCGGCATTTTTATTGGCCTGCTGTTTATACTCACTGTGAAAGAGCCAAAGCGTAAAGGTCAGCGTCTTAATGCTCAGGGTGAAGTAGAAAAAGTCAGTTTTAAATCCAGCTTCAGTTTTATTGGAAAGCACCGTAAAACTTTTACTTGCCATTATCTGGGTTTTACATTTTATGCGATGGCACTGTACTGTTTAACCAGCTGGACACCTGCTTTTTATATGCGGAAATATGGAATGACCCCGACAGAAGCCGGTTATATGCTAGGTAGTGTATTGCTGGTAGCTAATACTTTAGGTGTATTCTGTGCAGGCTGGTTAAATGACTGGTTTGTTAAAAAAGGCCGTAAAGATGCCCCTATGATTACAGGTGTTATTGGAATCACAGGGTTAATTTTGCCGATCATGTTTTTTACGCAAGTTGAACCATTATGGCTCTCTGTTACCTTGCTGGTGCCTGCAATGTTCTTTGCGTCATTTCCAATGCCTATTTCCACTACGGCGATGCAAATGCTGGCACCAAACCAGTTACGTGCTCAGATCTCGGCAATTTTTCTGCTAATCAGTAATCTGGTTGCAGTAGGAATTGGAACGACACTGGTTGCATTAATTACTGACAAAATCTTTGAAAATCCATTGATGGTAGGCATGTCTTTATCAATTGTTGGCGCAATTTCATGTGTAGTGGCTTTTCTGCTGCTGAAATTTGGCTGTAAAGCGTTTGCCCAAAGTATGCAAAAGGAACATGCAGCTTAGGAAGAGAACATATCATATTTATGCCTATTGCTTGCAGTAGGCATTTTTTATTTAAAAATAAATAAAACTTAGATGGAGCTGGAATATGAGCCTGATTTCACAACTAGACCGTCTGCATTATCTTGATCATTTTTTATTGTTCAGTTCGACCGACTATCACACTATTAAACAGCAGATCAGCCATTATCTGTGCCCCCATCAGTTTGAGGTAGATTCCAGCCAGATTCTAAATACGCGTCTTAATGGTTTTAGCTTTGGCACATCAGCACTCTATGATCTGAAATACAGTGCGCCTGTGGCAATTACTATAGATGAATCTTCTGCCCATTATCTGTTCAGAGTTACGCTTGAGGGCGAGTGCAAGATCGAACATGATGCCCGGCTGATTATACAGTCACCTGGTATTATGACGGTTTCACATCCCCATAGTAAAAATCGGATTATTACCAGCCAGCACTGTCGTAATATTATTCTGAAGCTGTCCAGACAGGAGGTTGATACACAGCTCTACAAAATGCTCGGCCATATGGTAGCAGAGCCACTACTGTTTGACTGCGGTATATCCTGTACGACAGAAGGTGTCGAGGCGATTATCGAAACTCTGAACTATCTTTGTCATGCCCATTACAACATCCAGCATTGGGATACTATTTCTGAAAGCTTCGGCCGATATCTGATTGAGCTGATTTTACTGAAGGTTCCGAATAATTATACTGCGCAACTGCAGCAAAGGGGGAAAGTTATATTACCTGGCTATATGAACAAAGCCAGACAGTATATTGCCCGGCATATCCGAAATAATATTGTACTGGCAGAGCTGGGCAAGCAGTGCGGAGTATCGGTGCGGACCCTGCAAAAAGGCTTTAACCAGTATTTCCATCAAACCCCAATTGACTATATTCGAGACTTGCGTATTAAACTCATCCATCATGAGTTACAGCATAGCCAAGCGCATGAAACTGTAACTGATATTCTGCTGCGTAATGGTATTAACAGTTTAGGGCATTTTTCTACACTTTATAAAAAACGGTACGGTTGTCTGCCATCACAGACTTTGAGGCAGGCACATCCGCATTGCTCATCTTATTTCGTAAACTGAACAATCTGTTCGTAATCGGGTAAGACAGCCCGATTTCTCCTGTTTAGCATCAAGTAAAAGCAGATCAGGAAAATTACCAATGAAAATTACGGTACTGGGCGGTGGCCATGGCTGTTATGCAGCAGCAGTAGAAATGGCTGAAAAAAATCACGAGGTAATATGGTGGCGCCGTGATACACAGGCTCTAAAGCGGCTAGCAGAAGCAGGCAAGTTAAAAATCAAGGACTATCAGGGTAATCGTTCAGTCAGTGTCGGATTTCAGAATAGTCAGATCACTTTATGTGAGGATTTACAGCAAGCGGTTCAACAGGCAGCGCTTATCGTTATACCTTTACCAGCGACAACTCATGAGGATCTGGCCCGACAGATAGCGCCCTATTTGCAGGAAGGGCAAGTGGTTTTTCTGCCGCCGGGGACTTTTGGAAGTTATATCTTCGCGCAAGCCATGAAAGAGGCAGAAAATTATACCCAAGTCGCATTTGCAGAAACAGGTACGCTACCTTATCTGGTCCGTAAACACGCTGCTGACCAGATTGTGGTGAGTGGCTACGCTACCCGATTACCTACCGGTGTTTTTCCGAGCCAGTTATCTGAGCGGGCTTTTCAGATACTTCAGCAGGCTTATCCGAGTATTGAGCCACTTGAGAATAGCCTAAGTGGAGCACTGATGAATGCCGGACCAGTAATCCATCCACCCCTGATACTAATGAATGCCGGAGCACTAGAGTATTTTGAAACCTGGGATATTCACAATGAAGGGACTCAACAGTCTATTCGCAGGGTGACTACTCAGCTGGATACTGAACGTATTCAAGTCCGTGAAGCGCTTGGTTATAGTGCACCACATTTTTCTCTGGCAGATCATTATAATAAAGAAGGAGAAGGTGATGAGTGGATGTATGGCCGTGGGGCACATGGAAAATTGACCGACAGTGGAGACTGGCGTGAAGATATCGATCTGCATACCCACCGATATATGCTCGAAGATACCAAGTTGGGGTTGTCTTTTCTAGTTTCTGTTGGGCGCTGGGCTGGAGTACCGACACCAGTTGCCGAGGGTTTACTGAATCTTGCCTCGGCAGTCACAGGAGAGAATTTCTATCAAACTGGTCGTACCTTAGAAAATCTGCAGCTAGCCCAAAAAAGCCGTCAGGAAATGACTGCCATTCTACAGCAGGGAGCCTGATATGCAGTTAATCAAACAAATTGCTGTGGTTGGAGCAGGGCGTATGGGGAAGGCGATTTCGATTGCTTTTGCCTATGCAGGATTAAATATTCAGTTGATAGATGCCAGAGAACGCGATCCAGAAGACTTCCATATATACAGGCAGAAGATTATTAGCGATATTTCTCAGGAGTTGAAGCTCTTGGTTAGTATCAACTTTATTCAGGCAGCATACGTTGAAACTATTTTAAAACGTATTGAAGTAACCAGCAGAAATAAATCACAGAATTTTTTAAGTCACTGTGAGCTGGTAATGGAAGCTGTTCCTGAGCTTAAAGAGATTAAACAGGAAATATTTAAATGGCTGGATCATTATCTGCCATCAGAATGTATTGTTGCGTCTACTACTTCGACTTTCTTGGTGAGCGAGATTGCCCAGATGCTTTCTGTACCGGAACGGGTAATCAATGCACACTGGCTAAATCCGGCTTATCTGATGCCTCTGGTAGAGTTAAGCCGGACAGCAGAAACTTCAGATTTAGTGGTGGAGCGCCTTAAAGCATTCTTGAAAATTATTGGTAAGGTACCCGTCGTATGTCAGGCCAGTGCGGGCTATATTGTGCCGCGTATTCAGGCACTGGCCATGAATGAAGCTGCCCGTATGGTTGAAGAAGGCGTAGCTTCGGCAGAAGATATTGATATTGCGATTAGAACCGGATTTGGCCTGCGTTTTTCTGTACTGGGCCTGCTTGAGTTTATTGACTGGGGTGGAGGTGATATTTTGTTTTATGCTTCACAATATCTGGAAAAAGAACTGGGTACACGTTATAGTGCCCCGGCTATTATTGCTGAAAACATGCAAAATAAAAGAAATGGGCTACGTGAAAAACAGGGCTTTTATAATTATCATACGGTAGATATTGATAGCTATAAATTACAGGTATTGAAGGCCTTTACCACTCGCATTGCTGTAGCAGGTCTACAGCCTGAACCGGATATTTTAAAGCATCCGGTATCAATCAATAAGACTGGCATCAATTAGAAGGCATCAGATCAAACAATTTTTTTAACTGCTTGTTTAAGTCATGCAGCTCATCCTCTTCAAAAGCATGCAGAATTCCGGCCAAGGTTACCTGGCTGATCTGGTTGATCTGTTCAACCATCTGCTGCCCTTTTTCAGTAAGTTTCACCATAGACACCCGCTCATCAAGTTGTGAGGAAAAAACTTCCACAATATCGTCTTCAACCAGACGATAAACAGCTTTGGTTGCGGTCGTCAATTTAATTGTTGAAAGATTGGCAATTTCAGTAATACTGGCTTCACTTACTGCATTTACACTTAAAATAATTTTACGTCGGGTATTGTCTATTCCTAATTTTTTTATAGATTTTTCAATAAGTTGAGTATATTTCCCATTAATTTGAGAAATCCAGAAAAATGGGAAATTTTTTAAGCTATTTGGATCTTTATTAGGTAAAAACTGTTCTAGCTGACTCAGCATGACAAAGCCATATCTTTGAAAAAATGTAAATTCATTATAAACAAAATTATGAAATATTTTCTTTCTTATCATTCATAAAAGTTACTTGACAATTACATTAAATTTTCAGATATTAAGCTTATAAAATAAAAATACATGGAAAAGTGAATGAATATTATCGCACAGGAAGTCCATGAAGGTACAGGTGCACTGAAAGTCATGGTTAAGGACTCTATCGACATTCGGGGCCTAAGAACTATGGCAGGAAGTAAGGCACTCATGGAGGTAGAGCCTGCATTGGCAAATGCAGAAGTTGTAGACCTTATTTTGAAAGCTGATTGCGTCATAACTGCAAAAACCAATCTGCATGAACTGGCATTTGGTATTACAGGAATTAATCCTGTATTTGGTACACCTGTTAATCCAAAGTATCCAGATCTGATTCCAGGGGGATCATCCAGCGGTTCGGCTGCCGCGGTGGCTGCTGGCCTGGCCGATTTTAGTCTGGGCACAGATACGGGCGGTTCTATCCGCATGCCGGCAGCCTGCTGTGGCGTATTTGGTTTTAAACCCAGTTTTGGGCGGGTAAGCCGTAAAGGTGTTTATCCTGTGCAAAGCTCACTGGACTGTGTCGGGCCATTTGCCAGTTCAGTCGAAATGATTATTACCGCAATGCAGATTATTGACCCTACTTTTAAGTCTTCAGAAAAAATCCAGCATCAACCTAAACTGGCGGTACTTAATGTAGAAGCGGATTCAGCAGTCTGGGATTGTGTTAAAGACTATCTGACTCAGACAAATTTAAAAGTAGAGCCAGTACAGGTAACTACGTTTAGTGAAGCCTTTCAAGCCGGGATGCAGATTATTAATTATGAAAACTGGCAAGCTTATGGAACGCTTACAGAAAGCGGAAAAATCAGTCCAGATGTTCAACAGCGACTACTTAACGCGGCGAAAACGACTTTAGAGCAGGTTCGGCAGGCAGAAGATGTAAAAGCCAGGTTTACTCAGGAAATTGATGAGCTACTTGAACAGTATGATGTCCTGATTCTACCTACCTTACCGCAGATACCCCCTAGAGTGGCAGAGGCTGAAAATACTGTAGCATTTTTAAATCTTACTGCACTGGTGCGTCCATTCAATTTATCAGGTCATCCTGCTTTGAATATTCCTTTACAAACTATGACAGGTATGCCAGTGGGCTTGCAGTTGGTAGGCAGGAAAAATGCAGACGAGCAGCTATGTGCGGTCGCGGATTTTATTATTAAGGCAGCGCATTAAATAACAAGGAGTTAGCTAATGAATCAATTATCTGCCAAGGAATTGGATATAAAAGTCAGGCCAGTGGTCAATCTGGATGCCTTATGTCAGGAAATTCGTGAGCGCGCCTGCACTGGAGAATTTGATAATCAGGCGTATGTCAGCCAAGATATTATTGAGCGCTTGAAGCAGTTGGGCGTATATCGTGCTTTGGTACCACGACGTTTTGGTGGAGATGAGTGCTCACCACGTCAATTCTGCGAACTGATTGAAAAGCTGTCTATGGCAGATGGTTCAGTCGGTTGGGTTGCAAGCTTCGGCATGAGTCCGGCTTATTTGGGCAGCCTGCCTGAAACTACTCTTCAGGAACTTTACAAGGATAGCCCTGATATAGTTTTTGCAGGGGGGATTTTTCCACCTCAGCCGGCAGAAATTACGGATAACGGGGTTTTGGTCAAGGGACGCTGGAAGTTTTCAAGCGGTTGCATGGGCGCTGATATTGTCGGCGTGGGTATTGCACCACGAAAAGATAATGAAGCACATGGCCTGCCACGTATGGCAGTTATGCCCGCCAGTAAAGCTAAAATTGAAATGACTTGGGATACTGTGGGCCTGAAAGGAACGGGCAGTCATGACCTGGTTGTGGAAAATGTACTGGTACCCAAGGAATGGACCTTTGTTCGTGGTGAGCCTTCAAAATTACCCGAGCCATTTTTTAAGTACCCATCATTATCTTTAGCCACTCAGGTATTAACGGTGGTAGGGATTGGAGTGGCCGCTGCAGCCCTGGATGAGTTTAAAAAGCTTGCACCGGGTAAGGCATCAATTACGGGCGGGGCAGAGATCGCTCAGCGACCAGTCACCCAATATGAATTTTCCCAGTCAGAAGCCGAATTTCTGGCTGCCCGAACCTGGTTTTATCAGACTATGGATGTGGTATGGAAGGAAGTAAGTGAAGGGCGCAAACCAACCGCCCAGCAGGTTAGCGATATGCGGTTGTCATGCACACATGCTGCCCGTATAGCAGCCAAAGTCGCCCGAAAGATGCAAATGCTTGCCGGTATGACCGCGATCTATACTAATCATCCGTTTAGCCGTTTTGTAAATGATACCAACGTGGTCACCCAGCATGCCTTTATGGGAGACGCTACTTTACAAAATGCAGGTGCAATCAGTTTTGGGCTGAATCCGACACCCGGCTATTTATAAACTTAACGCATTATTTAAAAAAGGAATCTTGAAATGGAAGCGAAAAAGACTTTACGTGTGCTGTTCTGTATGGGGATTAACCAGAACTTTTTTGATGCAGAGCCAGCAGAAGCTAAGGCAGTCTGGGCTGCTTTTGGTGAAATGTGGCACGGTATTCATGACCTCCCGGGCGTAACCGTATATGGAAGTTTAGACGATGACCAAAGTATGGTAGGGCCAAGTGCTGGCTGGCCATGGACAACCTACTTGTTGGCAGATGTGCCAGATATAGAAACGGTTCATGCAGCCTGCAACCTGTTTAGAACCACAGTGGTAGGAGAAGGGCCATTCAAGCTCTGGAAATACTGCAAGGTTGAAGCACGTGTAGGCCGTGAACTGGTGATCCAGCGTTAAGGATGAACAGAAATGACTGATGGAGTAGTCTTGGCCTCTGTATTAATGCGGCTTGAACAGCTTGAGGCACAAAATGCGATTCGTAACTGCATAAACCGTTATATGGAAATCTGCGATGCTCTAGATGCAGATACTGACCTGAACGAGTTAATGGGCCTGTTTGACCGTCACAGTATCTGGGAAGGAATCGGAGAAAAATACTCCAGGTCCTTCGGTCAGTTTGAATCATGGCAAGCAATCTATGACATGTTCAAAAGCTATACCCAGAAAGAATCACATTTTGTCTTGAATGCGCACTTTGTCAGCTCAGAACAGATTGATATCAATGGCTATGAGGCGACAGGTCGCTGGCTGATGTTACAGACCTCGACCTTCCGTGATACCCATAGCCACTTAAATGCAGCCAGGCTCACTGTGAAATTTAGAAAACAGTCTGACGGTTTGTGGAAAATCAAGCATTTCCAGACTGAAAATATATTTAGCCGTCCTGTTTCGCATTGGAACAGTGAAGCTGAACTGCCAGTACCGGCTCAGGAATGAAGACAGGAAAAATTTAAAAGGACAGTTGCCATGAATAGTATTATTCCGATGCATAACATTGATACCGATTATAATGAACTGGTCCAGCATGACCGTGTCCATACTTCTTTGTATAAAGATGAAAAAATCTTTGAAGATGAAATGGAAAAAATTTTTTATAGCACCTGGGTCTGGGTAGCCCATGCCAGCGAAATTCCTGAGGCGGGCAGTTATAAAACGATTAATATTGGTAAGCAGCCAGTCGTGGCTGTACGGGACCGTAAAAAGAAAGTTCACGTTTTATTAAACCGTTGCCGTCATCGTGCCGCTACCGTGTGTGAACATAAAAAGGGCAAAACCAATAGTTTTGTCTGTCCTTATCATGGCTGGAGCTATGCCTTGGATGGCAGCCTGCGTGGTGTGCCCTCACCAGAGAGTTATGGCGAATGTCTGGATAAATCTGAATTCCCTCTGATCAGCCTGCGCGTTGAAGAATATAACGGTATGATTTTTGCCTCATTTAAGCAGGACATTCAATCTCTGGAAGAATTCTTGGGGCCAGCCAAGAAATGGATCGACCTGTTTATGAAACAGGGTGCCGGTTATCCGGTCAAGGTGCTAGGCGAACATCGTTTCCGCTTTCCGGGTAACTGGAAAATACAGCTGGAAAATACAACTGATGCCTATCATTTTCCATTGGTGCACAAGTCATTCTTAAGCTCGGTTGATGATAAAACTGAAGAGTTATTTAATTTTGAAAATCAGCCAGGTTTTGTAGAAGATTTAGGCAATGGCCACAGTGTTATGGTCATGATACCTGAGCTGGTTGACCTTGAAGAAGACCTGATGGAACGTCCGATTCAGGAACGTTTTGAAGAATTGGCACAGGCCCTGCGCAACGAAGGGCATGAAGAACTACAAGTGCGACGTATTGTCCGTGCAGTAGGAGGCTCGGGTTTTAACCTGAACCTGTTCCCTAACATTGCCTGCTCTATGGCATTTTTCCGCGTTTTACAGCCAGTTTCAGTCAAGGAAACTGAGATTCATCATTCGGTTATTACCATGGATGGCGGCCCACAGATTGCCAACCAGTATCGCTTGCGGTTGCATGAACATTTTCAGGGACCATTTGGATTTGGTACACCTGATGATGCAGAAGCCTGGGAACGTGTACAGCATGGAGCCAGTGCCGGAAATGATTTATGGATCATGTTAAACCGCGGCTTGCCAAGTGAAGTTAAAACTGAGGATGGTTTAAAAAGCGATGTCAGTGCTGAGACAGGTATGCGCGGTGCCTATCAGCAGTGGAAAAAGATGATGACGGCTTAAGGAGAGAGCAATGAAAATCAATTTAAACCTGTTAAATGAAGTCACTGCTTTTATCTGGACTGAGGCAGATATGCTGGATCATGCTGAATACCAGCAATGGCTTGCTCTCTGGGATGAAGAAGGTAGATATATTATCCCGATTGATCCGGCATTGACTGATTATGAAAATAACCTGAACTATGCCTATGACGATCATCATATGCGTACATTACGTGTTCAGCGTCTGATTAATGGTGAAGCCATTTCAACTTCACCTAAAGCCAATACGGTGCGCAGTATCTCGCGGATACGAATTATTGACGAGCAGGATGACCAGATTGTCCTGCGCTGTGCCCAAAATCTGCGTGAGTTCCGTAAAGAAAACCTGCGTCACTATACGGCAGATGTAACCTATCATCTGATGCGCGATCAGGATAACAGCTTTCGTATTCATCGAAAGATTATCAGCTTGGTCAACTCAACTGATACCTTGGCTGGTATTAGCTATATCCTGTAGGAGCATATAGATGAAACAAGTGGTTTTAGTGACAGGTGCTGCTTCCGGCCTTGGCAATGTAATTGCGGAGCATTTTGCCGGGCAGGGCCATCAGGTTATTCTTTCTGCCAGCACACTGGAAAAAGCTGAAAATGCAAAAAAAAATAGCCGCTTTCCAGAAAATATCTTTCCCCTGAAACTGGATATCTCTGTAGAAACAGATTTTCATAAAGCAGTTGAGTGCATCAGACAGCAATTTAACCAGCTTGATGTCTTGATTAATAATGCCACTGTAACCAAAGCTACTCCTGTACTGGAGATTTCTGCTGCAGATTTTGACTGGATCACCCAGGTAAACCAGCGCGGGACTTTCCAGGCTTGTCAAATTATTGGCAAATACATGGCTGAACAGGGCTATGGCCGGATTATCAATATGGCTTCACTGGCGGGTCAAAATGGGGGGGCGGCTACAGGCGCACATTATGCGGCAAGTAAGGGGGCAATCGTAACGCTGACTAAAATTTTCGCCAAGGAGTTCGCGGCCAAAGGCGTGACCGTAAATGCGGTAGCGCCTGGACCGATGGAATCACCCATTGTGCATAGCGTAGTGCCGGATGAAAAGATAGAGCAGTTCATCCAGAATATTCCGGTCAAGGCACTCGGCAGTATGGAGTTTATTGCTGAAACCTGTGCCTTGCTGGCCAGCCCGAATGCCCATTTTGTCACAGGTGCTACCTGGGACATTAATGGTGGATTATTTATGCGATAGCCCTGCGGCTGATGAAGTAAAAGGAGTTTGGAATGACAGCACTTTATGATGTAGTCGTGAAACATCGGCATATCGAAGGCGGTGATATTGCAGTCATGGAATTTGAATCAGCAACCGCCCAGCCTTTACCTAAAGTGGAAGCAGGCGCACATATTGATGTACACCTGCCTAATGGGATGATCCGTCAATATTCACTGTGTCAGGACCCGGCAAAGCAGGGGGTTTTTCGCTTGGGTATATTGAAAGAGCCGGCATCACGTGGTGGCTCGGTCTCGGCATTTGACGATATTCAAAACGGCATGCAGATTCAGGTCAGTGAACCACGTAATTTATTTCCGTTGGTTCAGGCTAAACATACTGTGCTGATTGGTGGGGGAATTGGTATTACGCCTCTTATTACCATGGCTTATGAATTGCTGCATCAAGGCGCATCGTTTGAACTGCATTACTGTGGCAGCAGCCCCGAACGCTGTGCTTTCGTGAAAGAAATTCAAAATGGCGAACTGGCTGCATTTACCCGGTTTCATTTCAAATCTGAAGGTGCCAGTCACCGCGAATTTTTTCAGTCAGCTATAAAGGATCTTGATCGACAGAGCCATATTTATACCTGTGGTCCGTCCGGGTTCATGGACTGGGTGATTAATCTGGCACAAATCCAGAATTTCCCAGAGCAGCAGATCCATAAAGAATACTTTCAGGTTGATACTGACACCAGCGGTGAAGTGTTTGAAGTTATGGCTCAGCGTAGCGGTAAAATTGTTCTGGTCAATGCCGAAGAAACCATTTTACAGGCCTTAGCCAGAGAAGGTATTGAAATAGAAATGTCCTGTGAGCAGGGTGTATGCGGTACCTGTATGTGTGATGTAATTGAAGGAGAGCCGGATCATCGGGATGTTTATTTTACCGATGAAGAAAAGGCAAGTAATGAACAGATTCTGGTGTGCTGCTCGCGTTCTAAGTCGGCTCGCCTGGTACTGGATATCTGATGACAAAGGAGACAGTCATGGTAGAAACAACAGATTTTCGTAATGGCATGTCATTGCTGACGGGCGCAGTCAATGTAATTACCACAGCAGGGGAAACAGGACGGTTCGGTTTTACCGCATCGGCTGTGTGTAGCGTAACTGACACGCCTCCCACACTTTTGGTCTGCATGAATCGTTCATCAAGTTCTCATTGCCATTTTAAGGATAATGGAATTTTATCGGTCAATGTGCTGGGTGCACATCATCAGCAGATTTCTCAAGCTTTTGCTTCCAGAATACCTATGGACGAACGCTTTACCCATGGAGAATGGACTACACTGCTGACCGGGTCTCCAGTTCTTTCAGATGCGCTGGTCAGTTTCGACTGCCGGATCAGACAAATGAATGATGTTGGGACACATACAATTTTTTACTGTGAGGTTGAGGCCATTAAAATGAATGAGAATAAAGAGAGTTGTCATGGCTTGATATATTTCAATCGCTGTTATCATCATATTGGTCAGCAGGAATACAAGCTTTAATTTGCCTTAAACTTGAAAATTACATGGAATAATGAATTTAAATAAGGGTGAAAACTAGTATGGTTACGGGTAATTGTGAATGAAAAAAGTCACAACGAATTCCTGGAAAAACTGATAAAAAAGTATAGTCCTTACCCTAGGGTGATCCTGCTCAAGAGAGCACCTTAACTGGGCCAATCATCAACGGTAAACAGGTTGAAAATATCGCACCTGATGGATAAAGGTATATCCCAAGGTGCAAAACTGGCTTTAAAAGGGAAAATTCAGGATAATATTATATCTCGGCATATTTTTACTGAAGTTGATCCTGAGTCTGTACGTGCCAAGGAAGAAAGCTTTGGTCCGATACTTCCAGTACTCAAAGCTCAAGACGAAACTCATGCACTGTTTCTGGCAAATTATACAGAATATGGCTTATCGAGTGTTGTATGCACTCAAGATTATGAGCGAGGCTCGAAGTTTACTTTAGGTATAGAAGCAGATATGACTCATATCAATGATACTTCAGTAGATGATCAGACCATTGCACCATTTGGTGGAGAAAACATTCAGGATAGGGACGCTTTAATGACCAGTAGGTAATTGAAGAGTTTACTCCGGTTCACTGGGTAACTTTACAAAAAACACCAAAACAGTATTCTGTATAGATAAGACAGATTTATAGAAGAGGATGATATATTTTTTCCTCTTCTTATTTATAAAATCATTAACCGTCTGTACTGATATTAACTTGGGCTTCAGCAATTAATTTCTCAGCCATCTCACGTGTTTTCTTCAGCCCTGGCATCCGGTATTCTGTATGGCCATAATCCTGAATGGACTTCCAGCGACCTCCCCAGGTAAGCCCTACAGATTCCGCAACCTCTCCATAAATCTGATAACCTCGCATTGCCCAGGGGTCACGTTCGGAAATAACTACTTTACCATTACGTTTGAATGCTACATCTGCGGCTAGGCCAAACTGATGATAGCTTTGGTAGCCTTTAGCGCGTGTTGTGTTCGGATTTCCAGCAAGTAAATTCTGTCTTGATGGGCTACGGTAACCTTCCAGCAGAACCAGTTCATAATTGTGCTGCTCTTTCATGATTTTAAAAACCATCAGCAAGCGCTGCTTGTAACGCGGATTCATTTTCTCCCATTTACGATTAACCATCGTGGTATCCAATAATCCATGATGATGATCAGCTGGATTTTCTATATTAGCAGCACTGACAGAGTTACTGTTCTGTGCCATATAGGCTTGTTCTAGTTGAGAGGCTTCTATAATAGCTTCCTGAATTAATATTTCATCAACTTCAGGGGGAGAACTCAGCATTTCACCATTGAGCAAAGCATAAATCTGTGGATCAACTTCTTTTAAATAATCCGCTTCTATCCGTGTCGAACTGACAGGTCGGGTAAAGGCAAAAATTAAAATACTGGAAAAAAGTAAAAAACCTGCAAAAAGTATCCACCATTGTTGCAAGTACCAGTGTGACTGTAATTTGTCTGGTGCAGCAGCATGGTGCATATGATGGGCGAACTGTTGAACGCTTAAAAGTTTTTTTCTGCCTTGCGGTAAAAGCATTTTAATAAACTGTGAACCTTGTGCCCGTAGTTCATAAGACATTAAAAAGCCCAGTCCGACTGCTAGGCAAATAAAACAGAAGAAAATTAGAAAAATCATACTAGTTAGGATTCATCTAAGGAAAATGGTTTTTGAGTTACTTTAATTTGTAACGACGCTTTAGGTAGCTCAGGTTCATTTTCCTTAACAGGTATGATTTCCGATTTAGCTTCAATTTTTGCATTAGCAGGAGCAGTTTCTCTTTTTTTAGTTTCCAGATGAGGTGCGGTTTTAGGAATTGTATGAAGATTTTTCACCTCAGCAGCTTTATGTTCAAAAGGTGAAACTCGCGGTGGAGTAGCAGTTGGAGTAACCGGAGGGGGAGTAAATAGCTTGCTGAGTTCACTCTCTTTAGGCTGTATAAAATCATTATCATTATCATTAGCTGAGGCTGGTTCTTCTTCAGTAGCCTGAATCTGCTCTTGTGTAACTAACAAAGTTGGCGCGGATTCTGCATGGGCAGTATGCGCTGCTAAAGAAGAGTTACTCTGGGTAAAAGCCTTTTCAGAAGATTCCACTACTGCGGGTGCAGAAGAGTCTCTAAATAAAAAGAGCATGGCTATACCACTGAATAAAATACCTAAAATAAATCCGATCAGAATATATAGAGCAGGTGATAGAGAATTTTTCTTGGATGGCTGCAAGATTCGTAAGGAGGTCGGTTTCTCTTGAATCATTTTAATCTACTAAGGTAAATGGATAGTAATATGAGCTTCTTCCGCAGGTGCTGAAATCACATTCTGATAGGGCAACAAAGCCTGCTGATTTTGTTTGGACAGCATAAAACGTAAACCGGCAAAGGTTAACAGTGCAAAAAGCAGCAGAAAAAACAGAATCCAGAAAAATGGGAGTTCGCGGTGAATAATATGCCTGATCTGGTCTGGAATAGCCGAGAAAGGTGAAAAAGCTGCCTTTTTTCCTTTGAGATAATCGATTTCGTCACCCACCCTGGCTACCAGATGATTGAGACTCTCAATGGATTCAATCCGGTATTTACCCTGAAACCCCAGTAATAGGCAATAATGAAAAACTTCCAGAGCCGCAAGGCGGTCTTTACCTCGTCTGCGCAGTTCTTCCAGTATTTCAAAAAAACGGTAACCAGCTAGCTGAGAACCAAATAAGCTCAGCTGTAAGGGGCTAATTAACCATGCATTTTGCAGATTAAAATACGCAGGATCCTGCTGGGTTACAATAGTTTCATCAATCAGTGCGCAAAAAGCATATTTCGCATCTTGAATGTCATCAGCAGAAAAATGCAGTTTTTTGGCCTGCTGTTCAAAGCGGTTAAGCAGGTCCAGAATTTTCTGACGGAACTCAGCCGGATCCCCAGGTAAGTATTGATTTCGAGTTAGAAATACAATGTAAAAACCGTCATGCATTAAATCAATCAGGTTAATAGTCTGGACTTTACTCTGTAGCTGACTGGAACTTGGTATACCTGTGCCAATTTTACCATCATCAAAAAGTGAAGGTGCCCCCATAGGATGTTGTGTCATAGCCAGCCTCTCTAAGCGTTTACAACAGCAATCAGTTCAATACTGATGTCTTGAAAGCCAGCAGGAACATAAATACAGATTGCTTCAGACTCAATCATGCGCTGATATAATTCATGATGAGCTTCAATTTCAAAATAACTTACCCCTGAGCGTACTGGAATTGCAGTCGGGACCTGTACAAGATGATGCAGTGGAATAGCCGGTAAGGCTGCAACCACGCGCTGTTCTACATCAACAGTACTACCTACTTTAAATCGTAAAGGAACAATTTGAATCAACTCATGTGTCTGCATCATGCTGCTTGATACAGCAATATAGAGTCGTGTGTCACGATTAATTTTGTCTGATTCCAGGCTACCCAGCCAATAAGATGGGCGAATTTCCTTGAGGGCAATACTAATGTAACGATTAGAAATAATGGTATCGAGTAAATCTCTTAAAATAACATCGAGCTGCTGGAAACTTTCCTGCAGCTGATGGTGTTTATATTGTGGTAAATGATCAACTTCATAAGCAGTAGAAAAAGTCAGCAATGAGCCTGTCAGCCGTAATAATTCAAAAAAGAGCCGCTCAGGATGAACCTGTGGGTTCTGCAATAGGTGGTTTAATCCTGCATGTGCAGTATTTAGTGCATTTACCAGCCAGAACGAAACAATATCACCCGAACGGAATTCAATGAGTTTCTGCTCATTTTCACGATTATTGTTCTGAATGGTTTTAATCTTGGCTTTAATTATATTTAGAGTTCGTCTTAAATTAGAAATTAAGGTTTCTGAGGCCTCAACCTGTAGAATTGGAGGAATAAATTTTCGGTCCAACTCAAATATACCGGAACTTTGTCGTTTTAATTTTCCAACAGGCAAATATAAAAAACCTTCTAATTCTTGATTCGGATGAACATGTGTCTCAAGCAGTTTAAATTCTGCACGACGCCGTAACAAAGTAATATCTGCTGGCATAGCGGTAGTAAACAAATCATGTGTTTCTACCAAATAGTCATGATAACGGCTGGACTGTGACGCCTGTTCATCTGAAACATTCTTCTTGTTTGCCTGTAAGATAGGTAAAGCCAGATAAATTGTCATCTCTCCACGTAGACTTAATTCGTCGAGTAGTACAGGAGCAGGTAACAGATCCTGAGCTGGTGCTTGGTAAATCTCGCCATCTTGCCAGATCATTTCAATATTTTCTAAAGCCAGCACATGCGTGCTGAGCTGAACTTCATCAAACTGCAATTTTTGTATGCCATACGCAAAAGGAATAGTGGCACGAATCGTATGGTTTAAACGTTGCTCATGATAAGAGTCCTGTAGCTGGAAATGCTGAGGGCGTAAAAATAGACCCTCGCCCCAAAGAACTTTTTCTGCTTTAAACATAATTAATTACCAATCTTATTCATATTCATTCTTTGGTTGTACACCTAGTATGTCCTGTACCATCTGTAACGGCTGGTCATCTTTAATCACTTGTGCCAGCCACTCATGTAATGGCATCTGGCTCCATTTAATTGTTTTTTGCAGCATATAGCTGACAGGACTGTGCGGTTCATTAGCTTGAAAATAATCAGCAATATCCTGTAAAACCCGCATAGCATGCTCACGGTTTGCTATGTGAGATTGAATCTGAGGCTGAAAGGCCAGTGAGTTCTGCAGCACAGCTGGCTCCTCAGATATAATCATATGAGAAGTCAAGGGGACAGATTCAGTGACTGTATCTGGTACAGAATGGGTCATGATGCTACCAAAAGCTTCTGCTTTATAGATTTTTCTTAATGTTGCATGAATATCAGCCAAACTTGAGTCAATTGCAGCAAAACTTGGAGCATCTAGCCCCATCAAATTATCTAATACCTGTTTGATTATGTTCCATTGCAGTAAAATCTCACTAAAATGCTGATAATTCTGGTATTGAAAGCTTTTGGAGGTATTAAAAAGTGCCTGTTCGAACTGTTCCAGTTCAGCAGCATGCTCTGTAGAGTAATCTTCATCTACCTGCTTGCGACGAATATTCTGATGATATAAAAAATTTTCATAGTCCAGCAGAGTGTAAAATGGTGCAGTATTGACCAGCGGAACTTTTTTAATTAAAGGTATTAACTGGTTAAGAAGACCCTGTAATAAACCGATACGCTGGTCCAGATCATTATCTTCAATTTCAGGATGTATGGACTGCCAATATTGCTCAAGCATGCGGTGGCTTAATTCCAGCCCTTTCGAAATACCTTCGAAACCAAAAAGATACGCCCAAGCTTCATTAATCCAAGTTAATAGACGAATATCCTTACTTTTGCTTTGTAAAAGATCACTACATTTATTGGATACAAAGTCCCAGTCTGCTTGCTTGCGTTCGGTAATCCAGTCACCCTGATCCAGCAAAAAGTCATCTTGAGTTTTTGCCTTCTTGATTTCGTGAAAATCATTAGAAAAGGAAAAATCCTCTCCACAAGATTTATCTTCACTAATGGGCTCAAGAAAATTTGAGATATTGATACTCATATAATACGTGACTCTTAATTTTTTAAGCTTCTATCTTGGTTTTCTTTACTGTACGTTTCTTTTTTACTTTCTCAATCGGATCAAATCGATAAATAATTTCATCATTTTCAACATCGATTGTAATTTTTTTAGGAAGTTGATGCTCCGCTAATGCTATTAATAAATGGGTAGCCAGAGCCGGTAATATGCTAGAATTCAAAATGTTATCTACATTACGCGCTCCACTATCGACTTCGGTGCACCGGCTAAGCAGTAACTTAATCAGATCATTTGAATATTGCACCACAGTTGCATACTGTTTCTCGATGCGGGCAGTAACTTTATTCAGCTTGTGTTCAATGATCTGAACCAGTAAATCATCATGCAGTGGGAAATAGGGCACGATGCGCATACGTCCAATAAATGCAGGCTTAAACTGTTTATACAGGCTTGGTTTTAAATATTCGACCAGTTCTTCGGTACTTGGCCATTGCTGGACTTCCTGACTCAGACAGGCCTGCATAATCGCACTAGATCCTATATTTGAAGTCAGTAAAATAATAGTATTTTTAAAATCGATTACACGGCCTTCACCATCTTCTAGTGTGCCTTTGTCGAAGACCTGATAAAACAATTCCTGCACATCACTATGCGCTTTTTCAATTTCATCAAGTAGGATCACACTATAAGGATTACGACGCACTGCTTCAGTTAGAACTCCACCCTGACCATATCCGACATATCCCGGAGGAGCACCTTTGAGAGAAGAGACGGTGTGGGCTTCTTGATATTCTGACATATTAATAGTAATTAGATGCTGTTCACCACCATAGAGTTCGTGAGCAAGAGCTAAGGCAGTTTCAGTTTTTCCTACACCACTTGGACCGATAAGCAGAAATACACCCTGAGGTTTATTGGGATCTTCAAGTTTAGCTTTTGAAGTTTTAATTCCTTGTACCAGCTGCTCAAGTGCACAACTTTGCCCCATAACACGCTGCGCAAGTTTGTTTTCTAAGGTCAAAATCTGCTTGATTTCGTCATTGATCATATTGCCAACTGGTATACCGGTCCAGTCAGAAATAATTTCATTAATTATCTGGGCGTTAACACGTTCAAAGACCAGAGGCTGTTGTCCCTGCAATGCGTTTAAATCTGCACGTAATCTGGTAATCTCATTTTGAACAGCAGTCTGTTCATCAGTATCCTGTTGTTTAAGCCTTTGAATATTTTTGACCAGTTTCAGCTCTGCTTGCCACTGGTCTTGTGTCTCCTGAATTTCCTGTTGCAGTCTTACCAAACACTGTTCAAGCTCATCTAGGCGTTCATGGTGTATAGGGATCTGGCGATGTTCATTTTGCAGAATCTGTTGTTCCAGTGTCAAATTGTGCAGTTGAGCCTTTAGCTGATCTAGTTTCACTGGCTGAGCATTATGTGTAAGAGCCACCCGTGCCGCAGCAGTATCTAGCACACTAATAGCTTTATCAGGAAGCTGCCGACCACTAATATAACGATGAGATGCCTGTACCGCAGTAATAATTGCCTGATCATCAATTTGCAGGTTAAAGTGAGCCTGCATAACGGGAATCATGGCGCGCAGCATATCAATTGCTACTTCTTCACTGGGCTCTTCTACCTTTACGACCTGAAAACGGCGGCTTAGTGCTGCGTCCTTTTCAAAATACTGTTTATATTCGGCCCAGGTCGTAGCTGCAATTGTACGTAACTCTCCTCGGGCTAAAGCCGGTTTTAAGAGGTTCGCTGCATCATTTTGCCCAGCTTGGCCACCTGCACCGATAAGGGTATGTGCTTCATCAATAAATAAAATAATAGGATGGGGTGAGGCTTGTACTTCCTGAATAACCTGTTTTAACCGGTTTTCAAATTCTCCCTTAACACTTGCTCCTGCTTGCAATAACCCCATATCAAGAACATGAAGCTGTACATTACGTAGCGCCTCTGGAACCAGTCCTTGAGAAATTTTTAGTGCCAGACCTTCCACTACAGCAGTTTTTCCAACTCCCGGTTCACCAGTTAGAATGGGATTATTCTGGCGACGACGCAATAGGATATCCAGCATTAAACGGATTTCATGTTCACGCCCAATCACAGGATCAATTTTACCGGTCTCGGCTTTTACAGACAGATTAATGGTGTACTGATCGAGTGCTGGTGTTTTAATAGCAGGTGATATAGAGGGTATGGTCTCTTGTTGAGTATGGAGATGGTTCTGCTCTGTAGAGCAAGACCGCTCAACTTTATGTTCTGTACTTGATGTACATACTTCCAGAAATTTGTGTTTCATACTGTCGATTGGCAGTAAATCAAACAGACTTGAAGCTCGAGTTGCAATCTGATAAAGATCAGGCGCCGTTAATAGAGCTACCAGTAAGTGTCCACTACGAATAACTGGAATTTGGTCAGCTGAAGCGATTAACCATGCCTGTTCAAATAATCGGATAATTGACTTGGCAAAAATAGGAGTACGAGTATTTCCTTTCGGTAAAGAACAAATAGTTTCCTTTAAATCATTGATTAGATTATCATTAGAAATGTTATATTTTTCTAATAATAATTGTATATCATTGGGCACTTCCTGATTTAATAATTCTATAAATAAATGTTCAATTTCAATTTCATAGTTCTGTAACTTAATACAAAAATTTGCTGATTTTTCTAAGGCTGTACGGGTAGGAAAAGATAATTTTGTAATTAGAATTTTTAAATTACTCATCTATAACTCGCAAATTTTTTGAATATCAAAATCTAGAAAATAATATTAATTTGATATTCTTTTAATATTTTAAATGGATAAAATTATATATTTCAATAACTTATATGCCATGGCTGAATTCTCTTATTATTCTACAATAAAAATGTGAAGTTTGTGTAAAAAAATATACATGTATATTACATAAAATAGCTTGTGGGCAGTTTTCTAGAGGAAATATGGAGATTGTTTAATAAACGTAACTCAACTTGACATTAATCGTAGTTTTTTTGTTAAATTCGGCAAATCTATTTTGTTAATGTATAAAGATTGATAGGTAAGTATTTTTTAAAAATAATTTTTAGCCCATCAATTAAAAACTTAAATAAAAAATGAGGCATGTTTTGAAGAAAGGTATTTTAATAGCGCTCCTATTTACAGGTATAAATTTACCAAGTGGAATTAATCTAGCTTATGCAGCAGATAATGTGAACTCCATCAAATTAAAAAGCAAATGTGTTAAGCAGAATCCACTGGCTGCAGGGCAAACAGATCCTAAGTTATTATCAATTTATCAACAAGTTTGTGATAAAAATAATGCTGCGCGTAAAAATGACCTGCTTGTTCAGGCTGCCTTGCGTATGTACGAGTTGAATCAGCCCGTAAATGCACTAGCGCTTGCACAACAACTCAAACAGCAAAATGTTCGAGGTGCAGGTTTAACAGATGTTACCTTTCTTGCAGGAATAGGAATTGCCAAACAGGCCTTACAGGATATGCGTACTAATGAAATGCGGTTCTTGAGTAATGACTTGACTTACCCACCTGCCAAAGAGTTAAGTGATACGATCCGTATGGCTATGCCCGTACCTGAGACGATAAATACCAAAGCTATTACTGATGAGACGATAAAAACTCGCGAAGCGCGTTCAGTAGTAAAGTCAACCAAACGTACCACCACAGCAAAGCCTTCCCGTAATAGCAACATTCGTACAGCGCCGGTGAAAGCCCGCCAAAGTACAGCAACTAAACAGCCAAATTCAGCAAGTATAAGTAAAACTGGCACGAATCCATTTGAATCACTTAAATAAATTATTCGGAATACAACATTATGGCGAAAAGAGAAAGCGTACAGAAAAAGCTTCAGCGGATTCGTCCACCACGCGTTCAGCTCACTTACGACGTTGAAATTGGTGATGGTAAAGAAGCCAAAGAATTACCTTTTGTAGTTGGAGTAGTAGGGGATTTTTCTGCTGCTTCTGAACTGGAAAAGACTAAATTAAAAGATAAGAAATTCATTAATGTTGATCTGGATAACATTGATGAAGTCATGGAGTCACTTGCTCCACGTGCTGCTTTTCAGGTAAATAACACTCTGACTGAGGAGGGCGGCCGCATGTCTGTAGAATTGATATTTAAGTCTATGGAGGATTTTCGGCCGGAGCAGGTGGCTCAGCAGGTAGAACCTTTGCGCAAACTTGTGGAAGCGCGTGAACGTTTGACAGATTTGCGTAACAAGATATCCAATAGTGAAAAGCTTGAAGACTTACTGGATGAAGTACTTAAAAGTACTGACCAGATACGTAAACTGAGCGCGGAGGCTGAACATGAATAATACTCAGGCAGCTACTGCATTTGCTCTGGAAAATGAACCGGTCAATTTGCTGGACTCTATTGTTGAACAAAGCCGCATTGCGCGAAATGAAGAAGAACATGACCGTGCTAAAAGCCTGATTGGCGAGCTGGCAAAAGAAGTAATGGCAGGAACCATTACAGTATCTGAAAATATGACGCTTTCAATTGACAAGCGTATTGCAGAAATTGATGCACTGATTTCCGGCCAGCTTAGCCAGATCATGCACAATGAACAATTTCAGAAGATCGAGTCGACTTGGCGCGGGTTATATTATTTTTGCCAAGAAACACCTTCTAATCCGATGATCAAAATCCGGATGCTGAATACTACTAAGAAGGAACTGGTAAAAGATTTTCAGGGTGCAACTGATTTTGACCAGAGCACATTGTTTAAAAAGATTTATGAAGAGGAATATGGCTCCTTCGGTGGTGCTCCATATGCAGCCCTGATCGGTGATTTTGAATTTGACCGTACTCCTTCAGACATGTATCTGCTTGAGCAGATCTCTCATATCGCTGCTGCAGCACATGCACCTTTTATTTCCGCAGCCAGTCCAAGTATTCTGGGTCTTGAGTCATTTACTGATATTGACCGTCCAAGAGATGTCTCCAAAATTTTTGAAACTGCTGAATATGTACAATGGCGTTCCTTTCGGGATAGTGAAGATGCGCGCTATGTTGCTCTAACTATGCCACGCGTATTGGGACGTTTGCCTTATCATCCTAAAGAGGGTACTGCAACAGAGGGTTTTAATTTCGCTGAGGAAGTATCTGGTCAGCATCATGACGAATATTTATGGATGAATGCAGCCTATGCATTCGGTACGCGTCTGACAAATGCTTTTGATTTATATGGCTGGTGTGCAGCAATTCGCGGTGTAGAAGGCGGTGGCCTGGTAGAAGGACTGCCTGTGCACACTTTTAAGACCCCAGATGGCGAAGTGTTACTCAAGTGCCCAACAGAAATAGCCATTACTGACCGACGTGAAAAAGAGTTAAGCGACCTTGGTTTTATCCCGCTGGTTCACTGCAAAAATACAGATTATGCAGCTTTCTTTGGTGCCCAGTCAGCTCAGAAACCAAAAAAATATGACAACGATACAGCTAATGCAAATTCTGCACTGTCTAGCCAGATCCAATACATCATGGCCGTATCACGTATTGCTCACTATCTAAAAGCAATGATGCGTGACAAGGTCGGCAGCTTTGCTTCAGCAGGTAATGTAGAGGCATTTCTAAATGAATGGCTATCGCAGTACGTATTACTTGATGATGGTGCATCACAAGAAGCCAAGGCACAGTATCCGCTTCGTGAAGCATCAGTAAAAGTTGTAGAAGATCCGGCGCAACCGGGACACTACAAGTCGGTGGTCTTTTTAAGACCGCATTTCCAGCTGGATGAGTTGTCTGTTTCTTTGCGACTCGTGACTGAATTACCCCAGTCTTCCAACTAAAAAGAACCTAACCACATAATAACTTTAAATTAAAAGAGGAAGTTTATTAAATGAAAGATATTTATATCGAATTTAGAGGTAAATATAAAGTAGATGGTGAGTCACGTGACAGTGAGCATAAGGGATGGCTTGAGGTTAACTCTTGGTCTCATAATATTCGTCAGCCTAAATCTGCAACTTCAAGTAGTGTAGGGGGGCATACGGCTGAACGTGTTGAGCATTCAGATATGATATTTGTAAAAGATCTGGATGCAACCAGCCCTAAATTATGGGAAGCATGTTCTGCGGGCTATACCTTTGATGAAGTACAGATTGACTTTTATCGGGCCAATGGCGATAAACGTATTAAATATCTGCAAATCAAGTTAAAGCATGTACTTGTTTCAAGCGTAACACCCACTGTAAATGAAGAGGGGGTGCCAACAGAAGCGTTTGGTCTGAAATATGCCGCTGTTGAGTGGACTTATAACCAACAGGATATTAATGGTACAGCAAAAGGCGCAGTTACTAAGAAATGGTCACTTTCTAATAATACAGCATCTTACGCTGCATAATAGTCAAGTGATTACCCTGAATAGAGGTTAACACCTGGTTAACCTCTATTTCTATTAAGCTTTTATTTATAACTAAAAAATGAATCTAGACCATTTATACCCTTATGGATTCCGTTCGACATTGTTTGATCGCCTGATTCCAGAGCAAGACCGCTATTTACAGGGACTTTCAATCCAGCAGTTACGGGAATCTGTTGCTCATGATCTAGAAGATTTATTAAACAGCCGTGTGGCAAAATTTGATCAAGAGATGACAGCTTATCCACTGGCCCGTAAATCTGTTTTACAGTTTGGGATTATTGACTTTGTGGGTCTTTCTACCGCTAATCCACTGGATCGGGAGACAATTTGTCATTCTATCGAGCAGTCTATTGAAGCACATGAGCCACGTCTTAAGCAGGTCAAAGTAGAAATGTTACTTGATGGGCATAATATGGGGTCACTTTGCTTGAGCATTCAGGCTTATTTAAATATTTATCCTCTATATGAACCTGTACTTTTTGATGCTTTATTAAAACCAACAACACAACAATACGTTATCTCTGCAAGAACTTAATGTGGGCCTCCTGTGATAGAACAACTCTTACCCTATTATGAAAAGCAATTACAAGAATTCAGTCAGCAATCACGAGAGTTTGCACAGAAGTATCCTAAAATTGCCCAGCGTTTATCATTAAACCAGGAACAGATTGATGATCCGCATATTGAACGGTTAATTCAGGCTTTTTCTTTAATTGCAGCTCGGATTGATAAAAAGCTTGAAGATAGTTATGACGTATTTACTCGGGCATTATTTGAAGTAATGTTTCCGCAGTATTTGCGGCATTTTCCAGCCTGTACGATAGTAAGTTTTGAAGACGAAAATAAAATCAGGCAGTTGACTGGCCGACATATTATTCCTAAACAGACAACCCTGAAGTCGCGCAGTTTTAGAGGGGTACAGTGTGAGTTTAATACCAGTCAACAGGTAATATTGCTTCCTGTTGCCTTAAGTCAACTTGAATTTAAAACATCACCAAGCGCACATATACATTTAAGCCAGAATGCAAGCTTGAGCTTAAAATTTGACATTTTTAATAATGCACAAGCTGTTCTGATACAGGAAAGATTACCTATCTACCTGGATGCAATCTCAAATTTCCCTTTACAGGTTTTAGACAGTATTTTTAGGCCTGAGACTGGATTTGCCTTGCGAATTGGTCAACAGATCTTAAAAATAGATAACCCCTTTAGTATCATAGGTTTTGCAGAAGAAGAATGCCTGTTACCAGTAGACCAGCATACCCATCATGCCTATCGTCTACTGATGGAATATTTTTGTTTTCCTGAAAAATTTAATTATTTAAATCTTGATCTTGGTATTTTAAAAGGCCGTATTCAGCAGTATGAGAGTTTTGAGGTTCTAATTTATTTTAAGCTGAACCTGAATGACCAATCAATGATTCGTAATTATTCTGAACTGAATGTTGCAAATTTTAAGCTGTTTACTTCACCAGCCATCAACCTGTTTGAAAAGCAAGCTGAACCACAGAAAATCACTCATACCCAGCTATATTATCCATTAATTACGGATACACATCATCCTGAATCTTATCAAGTATATTCAATTCTTGAAATGAATATGGTGCGTGAGAAAACCAATCAGGAGCAGGTCTATACTAGTGTTTTACCATTTTTTGCTATCAGTCACTATAAAAATGAACAGGTACAGTTTTTTTATGCGCTGGATTATCAGCCAATACAAACCAATTTTGTCGAGATGCGCTACTCAATCATCTCTAAACATTTAAAACCCTTTGAGATTAAATCTGATTTTATCAGTATCCGTTTATTATGTTCGAACCGTGATTTAGCTCATGAGGCATTAAGCCAGTCTAATAATATTTTAAATCTGAATGATAGCAGTCTGGCACGCCGGGCATTAATACTTAAACGTCCAACGGTACCTTATAGTTTCGATCAGAATAAAACTGAACAGTGGCGTATTATTTCTCATCTTTCACTGAATACGCTAGCTTTAATGAAAGGCGACAGCCTAAGCCATGTTAAGGAATTGCTTGCATTATATAATCTGCCGTCTTCTAAAGAAAATCACTTAATTATTAATGCAATTGATCAATTAGAGTTTTCATTAACCCATAAACTGGTTGATGCAAAACCTTTTCCCATGTTTATTCGGGGTGTTAAAGCAGAGTTAAGTATAAATAGCAGTGTCTTTAAGGGCCATAGTTTATATATATTCAGTTATTTACTTAGTCATATCTTTAATTTGAAGGTCCAGATCAACAGCTTCGTTGATGTGGTAATCACAGACAGTTTAAGTCAGCAGGAGTTATACCAATGCGTGCAGAACGTTGGTGGCAAAACTCTTCTGTAATTGACCAGTTATTTAATAAAGCAGGTACTTTTGAGTTTATTCAGACAACACGTCTGTTGAGACATGTTCCGTATTTACGCGACAATTCTGCGTGGGCAGATACTTTTAAGTTTGAACCTGCTTTTAATCTAAGTTTCCCTGCGTCCGAAGTAGAGCAATTGGAATTTAAAGAGCAGCACCTGCATTTGACTAATCTGGTAGTAGGACTTACTGGTATCCAGGGTGCTTTACCTTATGCCTATACCTGTAAGGTTAAACAGGGTACCCGGCAGCAACGTCTGGAAGTTAAAGAGTTTTTGGGCTTATTTAATCATAAACTGGCCGCACAGTACGTAGACTCGAGTATTAGCTATAATTTACCTGTACGTTATGAAGTTGAACAGGAAAACCGCTATCTGGATATCTTGCATGCATTAAATGGTTATATTCGTACCCAGCATCAGCAAACTGAGCTGGACGAGTATTTTGCGGAATTCGCGGGCCTGATGCAGGGACAGAATAATACTCCTCATGCGCTGAAAACCATGCTGAGCTGTATCTTTAAGCAGAACATACATATACGGGAATTTATCAGGGAAACCTTTAAATTAGCCGATGAACAAAAAACCTGTCTCAATAGTCATAAACCCAGCCTTTTAGGACTGAATACATTTTGTGGCGATACCGTTCAGCAGGTTGATGGAAAAATTGAAATACAGATAGGCCCTATGAAACGGGCACAGTATCTGGAATTTTTACCACAGCAGCCGCTTTATATAAAACTTAAACGTCTGGTGCAGTCTTGGTGTAGTCCAACATTATTTATTGATGTGCGATTAATCTTGGACCGGAGTGAAATTGAGGCCACGCATCTGGAGCATCAACAGTCTGCTGGTCTGGGACAAGGTAGTTTTCTGATGCCACCGGAGCAACCCCAGCATAACTATGAAACCTGCTATAGTCTGATAGGAGCGGTTTCATGTTGAAAAAAATCCTGGCGACTTTTATTGGTGTATTTTTAACGCTAAGTAGTTTGATCATTCTGTACTGGAGAGATGTTCAATATGAGCCAGAACGTCAGGATTTCCTGATCTATTTCGGGCTCTTACCTCTTGCTATAACATGTCTTTTACTCTCGCCATGGTTGATTTATCTAGCTTATCAGGCCTATCAGAGTAAAAAAAATCAGGCTGAATTGGCACAACAGAAAGCACAAGAAGCACCAAGTACTCAGGTGACGCAACAGATTGAGTGGCTAAAGCTGAACATTTATGCTGCGCATGTTTACAGTGCTTTAGGTGAAGATGGAGCCATTCTTGAGCAGTTAAAAGAATATACAAGTCCTGAACTGGACCTGAAATTACAAAATAGCAATGGGCTGCCAATTCTCTCTTACCGTATTGAAAAGCTGGATGAAAAACTTGGACCGGAGCAAGATGCAGATGGGCTTACCACATTTTCGGTACGCCAACAACGTATTATGGCTTTAGTAGAGCATCAGCTTGAAAAAAATTTTGAGGTACTTCGTCAGGTTGCTGAACATCTAAAATACTCCAGTCTGTTCTATGAAACTCAACAAATTCATGACTACCGTATGCATCCTGCCTGGATAGACCCGGGCGCAGAATATGATCCAGATGAAGTTGCTGTACCAGAACTTAAACAGGTGGAAAGACTCGATCGTCTTAATCTGCATATTCTTTTATCTGAAGATTTACAGCACGTCTGGAACGAAACGGCTCACCAAAACCGGTTACAGGAGTTTTTCAGTAACCTTGGCATTATTCCGCAAAAAATACATCTGGAATATCATTTTCTTGGCGCAGAAACGGTAGTATATGATTTTTTAATTTTATTGAAACAGCAGCAGGATCAGACCCAGGAAATTTCTCTGATCATTAGTGCTGATTCTGAAATTGATCAGGAGATAATTGATGAGCGCATCTGGATCTCTGACCATTATCTGCCAGCAGAATTTTCGAGCAGCTGTTGTATAGCATCTACAAAGGTCAATTTTGAACAGCTCTTACCTTTAAAAAGGTTAGTGCTGGCTATAAACCAGAATCAGGTCAGACATATTCTGAAAGAACTGAATATTGATGAACTACCACAGTATAAAAATGAAGAACCTTTTGTGGTGGTACTTGATGATATTACACAGATCAAGACATTAAAGAGAATAGAGCAATATTTTGAGCAGAGTCCGATTGAGCCACACCACTATTTATACTGTAGAGCAAGTTTAGGTCATACACAAAATCTGGAAAAAATTTATGGAATGATGCTTGGTATGTTACTGCCGCCGGAACAGGTCGCTGTGGTATTTGGACAGGATATACAGGCAATTATCCAAGATATTCCTGAGGAGATAGGACCTCGGGAAGCAATAACTGATAGCTGATTAATTATTTTTAGAAATACGAGAACTCAATGTATATCATTTTAGGTTACTTGTGGCAGTACATTACCAATCCTAGGGCTATTATTGCCTTATCATTGTTTGTTGCTCTGGTATCATCTTACTCTGTTTTACCACGACACATTTTCTGGGCACTGGCAGCCAGCTACATGCTGGGACTTATTTGCTATGGTATTTACTGGCTGGTACAGCGCAGACGTCATACGGTGCAAGGGGAAGAACTTGCTAATGCAATTCAGCAGGATACAAAAGCCGAGTATGGCCAGCAAAAAAATAAAGAAGAACTTCAACTGATTAACCAGCAGATGAAAGATTCTATCCAGTTAATTCGCAAGTCAAAGCTGGGAGATAAAAAAGGTAATGCCGCACTTTATGAATTACCTTGGTATATGGTTATTGGTAATCCGGCAGCAGGCAAGAGTTCAGCAATTTACAATTCGGGGTTAAAGTTTCCATTTGAGGAGACGCACCAGAAAATGATTTCAGCAGGTTTAAGCGGCACACGAAACTGTGACTGGTTCTTCTCTACTGAAGGCGTTTTACTGGATACTGCTGGACGTTATTCTGTCTATGCAGAAGATCATTCTGAATGGCTGGGTTTTCTTAATATTCTCAAAAAGAATCGCTCTAAGGCACCAGTAAATGGGCTCATTGTTATTGTCAGTATTGCTGAATTGATTGGTCAGAGCCCAGAAAATTCACTTAAACTGGCAAAAAACTTGCGCGCCCGAATTCAGGATTTAACCGAGCGTTTGGAAGTAGTGGTGCCAGTATATCTGGTCTTTTCAAAAATGGATCTGATTGCAGGTTTCACTGAGTTTTTTGATTGTTATGAAGCACAAGAATATAACCAGGCTTGGGGTGCAACTCTGCCGTATGAACAGAATTCATCACAAAATGCGGTTGAGCTTTTCGAATACCATTACAATTTACTTTATGATGGATTAAAGGGGGTCAGTACGACGCATCTGAGTCGTCGTCATTCACAGAATATTTCACCAAGTGTAATGACATTCCCGCTCGAGTTTAAAACTTTAAAACCGGCATTAAAAAGCTTTATCAGCACATTGTTTGAAGATAATCCTTATCAGTTTCAGCCCGTATTCCGGGGGTTTTATTTCACCAGTGCCTTGCAAGAAGGTATAATTGAAAGTCCAATGACAAAGCAGATTGCACAGGAATTTCATCTTTCTCAAATTCCTCAAGCTGAACCTGGTGATCATAACATTGCTCCACAGAATCATGGATATTTTCTGAAGGGACTATTTTCTAACATTATTTTAAAAGATAAAAATCTGGTAAAACAGCATATTAATCCAGGCAGAAAACGTCAGCGCTATCTGGCATTTATAGGAGCTCTGCTTGGTGTATCTATTATTCTCGGTTTATGGGTATGGTCATATCGTAACAACCAGCAGCTGATTGCAGATGTGCAGGCTGATTTAGATAAAGTGGTACATTTAGAAAAGGCTTCTGGCCAGCAGCTTCCTACGCAGCTTGAGGCTCTACTCATCTTGCAGGAGCGTTTACAGCAGCTCGATGAGTTTGATGAACATCGCCCTTTAAAGTTCCGCTTTGGCCTGTATCAGGGAAACCAACTCCGTGAGACTTTAAAGGCTGAGTATTTAAAAGGTATTCGTCAGATTGTGTTGCAGCCCACCCAGCAAAATATTGCGCAATATTTGCAGCGGGTTAAAAATAATGAAGAAACACTTAAAGCTAATCATATCAATGTTGAAGTCAAGCAGGTGGCTAAGACTGGGCAATATCTGGAACCTTTAGATACCAATCCACAAGATGCTTATAATGCTTTGAAAGCTTATCTGATGATGAGCAACCCGCAATATATGGATGCAGGGCATTTAAGTGATCAGGTTACGCGTTTCTGGCGGTCATGGGTGGATGCTAACCGTGGTCAAATGTCTCGGGGAGATATGATCCAGCAGGCTGAACAGGTACTCTCTTATGCTATGACATTAACTGGTGATCAGCAGTTTCCGGTACTTGATGCAGATACTCAGCTAGTAGATCAGACCCGTCAGGTCTTATTGTCTGTCATTCGCGGTATGCCTGCACGTGACCGTGTCTATAATGAAATCAAGATGCGTGCGGCTGTACGCTTTCCTGCCTTAACAGCGGGTCAGATTGTTGGCGAAAATAATAAAGGTGCTGTGCTCGGCAGTTATGCTCTTCCAGGCGTTTTTACCCAAAAGGCATGGGATGAATATGTTAGTAGTGCAATTGATGAAGCAGCCAATAAACCGACAGATAGTAAAGACTGGGTACTCAACAGCCGTCAGTCAGATGACCTGACTTTCTCTGGCAGTCCAGAGCAGATCCGTAAGCAGCTAGTTGCTCTCTACAAGCAGGAATATATTGCAGAGTGGAGAAAATTCCTGAATGGTATTTATTATGCAAAAGCTCCCCAGTTCAGTCAGCAGTCTAAAAATATTGACATACTGGGTGAACCACAGAACTCACCAATTCGTATTCTATTTGAGCGTATTGCTATTGAAACAAATTGGGATAACCCGGTAGTACAGGCTGAACTGGCTGTGCCACAAAAAGGTTTTATTGCCTGGTTTAAACGTAAAGTGCTAAACCGCAGTGATGCGCAAATGTCACAACAGGTATCAAATAAAGCTCAAGGACCAATCTCACAGGAATATCAGATGTTCTATCAACTGGTACGTAAACGTGACGATCAGCAGAATAAATCCTTGCTTGATGAATACATGCAGAATCTTGCCCAGGTGCGAAGTAAATTTAATGACCTGAAGAATGCTGGTGAAATTGGTCCGAGTGCTATGGCACTGGTTAAACAGACTATCAGTGATCAGAACTCAGTTTTTAATACTGCACAAAAGCATATTGATGAGAGAATGCTGGTAGGACTGAACGATATTGATCAGCAGATGATACAGAAACTTTTAGTGAGTCCTTTGACCCAGTCTTTTGCTAGCTTAATTACACCTGCACAAGAAGAGCTTAATAAGCTTTGGATAATTCAGGCATATCAGCCATTTCAAGCGAACTTAAGCCAAAAATATCCATTTAATTCCTCTGTCTCATTACAAGCTACCAGTAATGAAATCGGGCAAATTTTTGGGGATACCGGTAGTATTGCCCGTTTTGTAAAAGAAATATTAGACCCCTTGGTCATTCGCCGTGGTTATACTTTAACGTCCAAGACCTGGAAAGATTTGGGTATTAGCCTGAATCCACAATTTGTCATGAACTTCCAGCGTTATGTTGCTCCAATCAATGGTATGGCAACAGGTACACTTGACCAGCCGACTGCTACGCCCGCAGCGAACCAGTCGAATTTCCAGTTCTATCCGTTACAGAATCCACAGCTTCTGTCCTATACCATCGATATTGATGGTCAACGTATGCTCTATGAAAATGGAATTCAGCAGTGGGTAAACTTTGTCTGGCCGAACCGTAGTGCAATTCCTGGAGCGCGTATTACTGCTGTAGACCTGCAAGGGCAAACCCATACAATTTTTGATGAGCCAGGTGAATATGGCATTAACCGCCTGATCGATTCTGCTCAGCGTAAGGAGCAAAATGGCAGCTTTGAAATGGTATGGCGCAGTAAAACCGATCCATCGGTATTTGTAAAAGTGAATTTCCGCCTGATTAGTGGAAGCAGTTCAGGAGGAATCGGTTCAAGTCGTGGATACTCAGGTTTGCAGCTGGTCGATAAAGTCACAACTGACAAGGCAGTACGAGTTGTTTCTGCACAGCCTGCACCGGCAGTATCTGCTGTCGTACCGCGGACAGGAGGTACTTCCTGATGCAAGAGAATAAGGATATTCAAGGGGCGAAACAATGCAGTATTTAAAAAGTACGCCTTTATATTATGGAAAAACTCCTGCACGCGGCGACTTCCTGAAATCAAAGGGGCAGTATGCACTGATACAGGTTATTGATCAGTGGATTACAGAAGCTCTGGAACAGGCCATGCATAATACTGGTTTTAAGCAGCACTATGCAGCTTTACCATCTTTAGATTTTTTTATCGCTAACCCTCACGAAAAAATGTTTTTGGTGGCTAATCTCATCACCAGTGAAGATAGCTCGGGCCGGCCTTTTCCTATGGTATTAAGTCACTTACTGGAAGTTGAACAACCCTATCAGAATCTACTCCTAGCACCTTATTGTTATAAACCGGTTTTAGTTGACCTATTCCAGAGAAACAGGGTACTAAGAACAATTCATAATAGCGATATCATGCTGAATAAATTGGCAAATCTCCCTGACCAGATTCAGTCATTTACCATAGCTGAAGCACAGGCATTTTATGAAAATCATACGATGCATACATTTGCTCAGTTAATGAAAATTAGTGTATATGAACTGGTACAAAGTATGATTGGTTTAGGTCTGTTATTACAGCCCATTTTGAAAAATGGAACCAGTCGATTAAATAAGATACTGATTCTTCCAATTAATAGCCATATATATTGTTATGAAGTGGCGACCCTATGGGTAAGTATGATCGGGCATTTTTTAAAAAAAGCCCAAACTGAAGTTCTCATTGGTATTTTGCATCAAGAAAAGCCAGTCCTATTATTTGGCTTTCAAGGTGCTGACATATTGGCCCTCAGTGATATTTTTGTTAACAATATGCAGAGTGAACACTGGGTATCATTAGTTCAGGCCCAATGGATTGATCCATATCTGGAGCAGAATGCTGGTTTAGCTACTCTAGAACAGGCTTTATGCCAGCGGCAATTAAGTTTAAATCAAGGCTTAAAACTCTTTCGCCAAACTTTTTTAGATGAATAAATATGCGATCTTATAAAAAATTAAAATATGCTGTAGTCTGTGTTATTGGCTTGGGAGGAGGTTCGCTAGTCTGGGCAGAACCTGTAGTTGTAGAGGGAGTGGTACCAAATGAAGCCAGTAAACAGGCGATTCTGATGAGAATGCAGTCTGTATATGGTGCAAACCAAGTGATTGACAAAATTCAGGTGCGGCCTGTAGCAGCCCCAAATGGCTGGAGTGATTCTGTGGCTCGTGTAATTACGCCAGAACTTAAAAAAGTCAGACAGGGACAGCTGCGCGTACGAGGTACACAAATCGAGCTTAATGGTAAGGTTAGTCATCTAAATGATATTCAACCTACTACTGCAAATTTTCAAATGCTTATACAGCAACCATATCGCTTTAATGCCCAATTATCTGTAAATCAGGCCGAGCAGAAAATTATTGATGATGCTTTAAAAAACCGGATTGTTGAATTTGAATCAGGCAGTGCGGTGTTGACAGCGGCTGGACGTCAGATTCTGGAAGAAATGGCAGTAGCCTTACATAAGGTAGGCGGAAAAAAAGTTAAAATCATTGGTCATACAGACAGTTCGGGAGATGGCAATAAAAACTTTTTACTAAGCCAGGAACGTGCGATGGCTGTATGCAATTATCTTATTGCTAAAAATATTAAAGCAGAAAATCTGAGTACGGAAGGTATGGGTTCAAGCAAACCGGTTGCTGATAATACAACTGCAGAGGGCCGCAAGAAAAATCGTCGTATTGAGTTTGAGGTACTTTAGTACCTCTTAAAAAATAAAGGAAAACTAAAATGGCAACTCCTTATATTGTAGTTGGTTGTCCGACCACTGGTGGTGGAAAAGTTATCAGCGGAAATAATACTTTTCTGGTGGAAGGTATTCCAGTAGCGTGTGTAGGAGATAAAGCAACTTGTCCAAAACATAAAACCGTTACTACAATTATATCAGGTGACTCGCACATGCAAGTCATGGGCAAAGCTGTAGCACGTGCAAATGATGCATTAGCATGCGGATGTAAACTATTGCCAAAACAGAATAGCGTAATAGGAGAAAATTAAAGTGCTACAAATTAAACCTAAAACTGCCTAAAGAGTAAAAGAATAAAAATAAATAACTGTGGCAAGATTCACATAATAAGCCCAGAAAATTACAATTAGATCAAACTGGACCGTGTCTTTATCGTTAATAATCATCCTAAGTCTAGGAAAGACTCAAAGTCGGCCCGTTATAAGCGGCGGGTGACAAAGTAATAGCGTTCTTACTAATAAAAAAGAGATAAGGAGCCTGCTATGTTACACCTACAATTAAATACTCAGTCTCTGTATGAAAAATTAAACACGGTAACCCAGCTTTTTGAAAATTTTAGTGGAGCTGCACAACCCACTTTATACTATAACCCTACAGGACAGGCCAAGAGATGGGCCGAGCAGATTGCTCTCCTGAATCAGCCCTATATACCTACACCTTGGCTATTTAATACTCATCTACAGCTCTTCTACTTTGATATGATCCGCAAAAAAACTACCCAACTAGAATATGATCATGAAGAACTTCTTACCATGCAAGATGGAGGTACAACCGCGCTTTACTGGTCGGGTTATGATTTACCGGATGATGTACCTACGGTTTTTGTACTGCACACTATAATGGGAACGCCACAAAGTATGCGAGAACTGGTACGTGATCTGCGTTTGATGACAGGATGGAGGGTAGTACTATGTTTACGGCGAGGACATGCTGACTTAAAATTGACTACTCCACGTTTAAGTATTGTCGGCTCTACCGATGACTTGCGTGAGCAAATATCTGTTGTGCGGGAACGTTTTAAAACGTCCTCACTTTATTGTGTTGGCGTGTCGGCAGGAACAGGTCTGCTGGTCCGGTATTTAGGAGAAATGGGCAAGAAATCTGCCTTTAAAGCTGCCTTCGCCTATTGTCCCGGTTATAACTTAAATGAAGTATTTAAAGTTGCACATAAAGCTTACAGTCAATATATGACGCATCAGCTTATTAAAACATTTGTTTTAGCTCATCAGGATCAAACCTCTCAGCTTTCAACTTATCAGGCGCTAATATCCGCCAGAGATTTGCATGAATTTCAACTTGCGGTTTATGAGCTGGCAGGGTTTGAAAGCTATGAAGTTTATGAGAAAGCAGCAAACCCAATTTATGTTTTTGATCAGGTAACCAGCCCACTGATGATGCTCAATTCAGGAGATGATCCGGTCTGCCGCCTGGAAAATGCTCAAGCCTATCTGGATAAAATTTGCGAAAAAGATAATATCATGCTGGTCACTACACCAAAAGGAAGTCACTGTGCCTATTATGAAGGCTGGAAAGCCAGCTCTTGGGCTCATCGCTTAATCGCAGATTTCTTTACACAATTTGGTGATACACAAGACAGACTATCTGGTCAGCAAACTGTACAGGCAGCTTGATGAAAGAAATAATATTAAAAACTCTCCTGCATATAAGGCTCTAGCTAAGCAGCTTATGCAGGAGAGTTTTTCTATCTAAAACTGAACTTTTAAGTTGATTCTAAATTTGTCTGGTGACTTGCTGTAGATATGCCAGAATCTGATCTTTGTGCTGCTGGAAAGTATCCATTCCAATATTCTCGGTTTCACCATTAAAGGTGATATAAGTGGTTTCACCATCACGGTGGAAGGAATAAGGCATACCTTGGGTAATCAGATAATAATCTTCGTTATCTTCACTAATTTCAGCTTTAGCTGTCATATCCAGGTGATCAGGTTGATGACCAATAAATTCTTTAAATTTTTCATATACATTTCTCATGGCTGACCTCTTCTATATCTAGGATGAGTCATTTCTACTGCTTGAATAACCATTTTGATAACTGGTTAATCAAGAGTCATTATGAAATATTAAGCATCAGGTGCAGTATTCTAATTACTATAGGTTTAGGTCTAATCTAGCATCAAAGCATTTTAAAGAAATTGCCAAGTTGTCTAAAAACGTGAAAGTTGATAGCAGTTTTGTAAGAGAATACATCTGGTATCTATAGCTATGTTCTTTAAACAAAAAACCACCCGAAGGTGGTTTTTTTAACTGATAGTAATTATTCAAGGAATTTGACAGTAACGCCAGAGCGTACTTTTTTACCTAAATCATTAGCGTCCCAGTTGGTCAAACGAATACAGCCGTGTGAAGCTGTTTTAGAAATGAGTGATGGATTCGGGGTGCCATGAATACCAAAGGACTTTTTGCTCAAGCCAATCCAGATATTACCTACAGGACCGTTCGGACCAGGCGGCAATGATAAAGGCTTTTTGTTATTACCCTGAACGAAGTTGCTTGGTGAATAGCTATACCATGGATTCGGTGCTACACCTGTAACTTTATAGGTACCTGCTGGAGAAGGAGTATCCGTACTACCAATAGTTGCCGGGAAAGAAGCAATCATCTGATTACGGCTATTAAACAGATACAACTGTTTTGCACCTTTGTGGGCAACGATTAAGTGAATATCTTCAGGCAAGTCATTACGTACATTTGCTACAATAATTTTCTCACCAGCTTTTTTAAAAGTCGCTTTCGGATTAAGTTTCTTTAAGAAATCTTCATCCATGTGAAACTTTTCGCCCAGCATTTCAGAAACACGTACATAATATAAACCTTTCATTTTCGCCTGTAGCGCGTAGTCTGAAGGTATTGAGCTGGCGTATGGCCCTTTTAGGTCATCTTCCGTAATTGTATATTCAATAAAAGCTGGTTTACCGGCAGTTTTAGCAACTAATGCATCCCAGGTTTCTTTGGTTAAAACACCTGTAGGTTTTAAACCATTCATTTGCTGAAAAGAGGCAATTGCTTTTAATGTATTTTTACCACTCATACCATCGATTGCACCAGGTGAAGCATGTGCATTATTTAACATGACATGGGCACGGGCATAGACTGGAAATTGGCCCTTGCCAATTGCATCATACCACTCGGCATTATTCAGTCCTTCCAAAGTCCACGAAGCAGTTTTAGCGGCTTGATTTACGTTAGCCGGAGTATTGGTGGTCTTGCTTGCAGCAGAAGGAGCGGTACCAACATCCGCCTTTTTATCTTCAGTACGGGCCAGATTTTGCAAGGTGGTTGAAGCGCGGTCCAGATCACGCTCTTCTTGAGCAGTAATGCGGGAATCAGTCGTTGCAGTTTCTGTTTTATTCGCTGGTGTATCTTCACCGACTTCTAGAGGGTCGATTGGATCTTCGACCGTATTTGTTGCGACAACTTTAGGATTGAGCGGCTGTTCAGCAGTTGGAGCAGCCAGGGCTGTACCAGTAATAATACAGCTTAAACTCATAGCGAGTAATGAGCGAACAAACATGGAAATCAACCTTAAGAATTATTCATATGCTGGGTGTAAATTTAGTTAAGTATTGCAGAAAAATTACGGAGATGCAGTATTTGTTTTGTGTAATTCATACTTTTAAAACTGTTTTTAAGTGATTTTATGAAACTGTATAAACATGGCAAGAAGTTATTCAAAATGCGGTCTTTTTGCTATGATGGCAACAAGACCAAGACCATGTTAGGAAAGTAAATGACGACCCTGAAAAATGATCGTTTTCTCCGTGCCCTGTTACGTGAGCCTGTAGATTCTACGCCAGTATGGATGATGCGTCAGGCAGGTCGCTATTTACCTGAATATCGTGAGACCCGGGCCAAGGCTGGTGATTTTCTGTCTTTATGTAAAAATACCGAGTTTGCCTGTGAGGTAACTCTACAGCCTTTACGCCGTTATGAACTTGACGCAGCGATTTTATTTTCCGATATTTTAACTGTTCCTGATGCTCTGGGACTAGGTCTGTATTTTGAGGCAGGTGAAGGGCCAAAATTTAAAAAGACAGTACGTACAGAACAGGATGTGGCAAATCTGCCCGCATTTAATGCCAAATCGGATTTAGACTATGTCATGAACGCAGTCAGTACTATCCGTTCTGCTCTAGGCGGCCAAGTGCCTTTAATCGGTTTTTCGGGAAGCCCATGGACGCTGGCAACTTATATGGTAGAGGGCGGCTCAAGTAAGGATTTTCGTTTTACCAAACAGATGATGTATGCGCAGCCAGAGGTATTACATGCTTTGCTGGATCGTCTGGCAGTAGCAGTCACTGAATATCTAAATGCCCAGATCGACGCCGGGGCACAGGCGGTTCAAATTTTCGATAGCTGGGGCGGGGCTTTAGCACATCGTGAATATCTTGAATTCTCGCTAAATTATATGCAGAAAATTATCACTGGCTTGCAACGTGAAAAAGATGGCCGACGTGTTCCGGTGATCTTGTTTACCAAAGGCGGCGGACAATGGCTTGAACAGATGGTTGCGACTGGCGCAGATGCATTTGGACTGGACTGGACCACGCCACTTCATGTAGCACGTCAGACTGTAAATGGCCGGGCTGCGCTACAGGGAAATCTTGATCCGGCGACTCTATATGGTTCAGCAACTACAATTGAGAAAGCCACCAAAGCTATGCTGGATGATGCCTATCTGAATGGTGAAAAAACTGGTTATATTGCAAATCTTGGACATGGAATTACCCAGTGGGTAGACCCAGCACATCCGAAAGTATTTATTGATACTGTACACGAGTACAGTACTAAATATCTGGGATAATATGTACGGATGATTCTGCTTCTTAAAAACATACTTGAATTTCTTTATAAGGCAGCTTCGGCTGCCTTATTTGGAGTTTTATTGCTATTGGCTTTTATGTTGACGGCAAATATGGGGAGTGAGGCTTTCTATAGTTTGTTCCGATATGACTATCTGCTGTTATATGCCCTGATCATTCAATTTTGTCTGCTGTATTTAAAGCTTGAATCTTGGGCAGAAGCTAAAGTAATAGCCTTGTTTCATGTCATGGCAATGCTGATGGAAATTTTTCTTACCCATCCTGCGATTGCTTCTTGGCAGTATCCACAGCCAGCTGTTTTTAAAATATTGACTGTTCCACTGTTTGCCGGGTTTATGTATTCTGCCGTAGGCAGCTTCTTTGCAAGATCGTTACGATTATATCAAGTCGTCTTTACACATCTGCCAGGCTTTTTACCTATGCTGGTTTTGGCTCTCTTGTCTTATATTAATTTTATGAGCAAATTTTTCATTCCAGATATTCGTTATCTTCTGTTTTTCTGGAGTATAGCCTTATTCTGGAAAACCCGGGTGTATTTCCAGTTGAGCTATAGCCGTTTTGAACTACCGATGTTGCCAGTTCTTCTGATTTTGGCTTTTATTATCTGGATTGCCGAAAATATCAGTACATTTTATAAAATCTGGTTATATCCGAGCCAAGTCGATGCATGGCATATGGTAGGGTGGGGCAAGCTGGGTTCTTGGTATTTACTGCTACTGTTGAGTTTGGTACTGGTATTAAAAATACTGGGCAACAGGGATCGTCAAGGCCGATGGCAATTAAAAAAAACAGCAGATAAATGAATTGTTATCTTTCTGTTTAACAGTGCATTTTTTTAATTGCGAAGCGCTTCACTTCCGGATAATCTCACTACTGTGTAATAAAATTTACACATGTATAGCGATAACAACACTGCATGAGAATAACTGGAGAATAAGTATGTTAAAAAAACTGATGTTGGCTGCTGTATTAGCGGCAGGGTCAAGTGTAGCAATGGCTGACAATGATGTTGGTTGTGGTGTAGGTAGTCAGGTTTGGCAAGGTCAGAGTGGGATTATTCCTAAACTGTTCGCTGGTACCACAAACGTGATTTTTACCAACCAATGGCTCGGGATTACTTTCGGTACATTAGGTTGTAGCCAAGGCGGTACAGTAACTGCTCAGGTCGTGACTTTTACTAATGAAAATGCCGAGACGCTAGCTCGTGATATATCTGTAGGCCAAGGTGAAAGTCTAAATGTGCTGGCTGAACTAATGAACATTAAACAGGAAGATAAAGCACGTTTCTTTGCGGTATCTAAACAGAATTTCTCTGAAATTTATTCGGCTGATAACCAGAATACTTTACAGGTACTGGCTTCCCTTCAAACCGTAATGGCAAAAGATGAAGTTCTTAAAGCTTATGTCTAATTAGATATTCAAAAAACCCTGTCTTAAAGACAGGGTTTTTCTTATATAAAGAGAAAAAGATTACTGCATGAAACTTGTTTTTTTGATCCTTGCCCTGACGGTAGCTGGCCTGAGCCATGCAGCAGATACGACACCAGATGTATCCTACTATTTAAATCTTGCTCAACAGAAAAAGCTGGCCCAAGATATCACTTGGCAGCGCTTAATGTATGCCAATACTGCCGGCCATAGTGAGGTGAGCTATAAAGGATATTTTCTTGCGCCAGATGGACAGAAAAATCTGCAACAGGAAATGCAGCAGGATATTCAGGCCCTGTTTCAGGTCGCTGAACCGAATCAATCTGTCCGATGCAAATTTCCCGCCCGTAGCCGCTGGTTAATGCAGCAACTACAAATTTCCGAACACCAGTTGCCTCAAGCCAGCTGTCCTGAATTTGAAAGCTGGATCGGGCAGGTTAAGCCTTATAAGGCTACCCTTATTTATGCTACAGACTTTATGGGCAACCCAAGCTCCATGTTTGGGCACACTCTATTGCGGTTGGACCCTAAAGACCAGAAACAGTTAAATCTGGTCTCTTATGCAGTCAACTATGCAGCTACAGTAAACGGTACAGATAACTGGTCTTTTGCCTGGAAAGGCTTAACTGGCCGGTATCCTGGCGAATATTCCCTCATGCCGTATTACCGTAAGGTAAAAGAGTATGGAGATTTTGAAAGCCGTGATCTATGGGAATATGAACTGGATTTAAATCCAGAAGAAACCCGGTTTATGGTTGAACATATCTGGGAAATGCAGAAAGTGACATTCCCCTATTATTTTGTTAGTGACAACTGTGCTTACCGTTTATTAGGCTTAATTGATCTGGTACGTCCAGAAGCTAATTTACAGGAACAGTTCGGTTATGCTGCGATACCGGTAGAAACCTTGAAAGCAATGGATGAGCAGGGGCTTGTTAAAAATAAAATATATCGTCCGGCTTTAGAAACCCAATTATTGGCACAAGCACGGCAACATGGTAAAACCCTAGCTAAAACTGCTCATCAGGTTGCTTTTTCCGGAACTGAAGAAATGCCTGATCTTGTAAAGGACTATCCAGCGAATGATCAGGCTAAAATCCTGGAAATGGCTTATGATGATCTCTATCTACAATTTTTAAGACGCAAGGTTGATGAAAGTTTTGCCCAGCCACGTTTTCGTCAGCTGTTGGGCCTAAGAAGCCAGATCAATCTGGATAAACAGCGTCAGGAACCTGAACGACCGAAAATTGATCCTACTCAGAGTCATAAAGCACGTAATATTTCAATTAAAACCGGTGAGGTGCAGGGCCAGTCTTTTATAGAACTTGGTCACCGTCAGGCTTATCATGATCTTATTGATCCACAGGGCGGATTTCGCACCGGCACGCAGTTAAATTTCTGGGATGGTTCAATACAGTATCGGAATGACCAGTTAAAATTGGAGCATTTTGATTTTTTATCAGTAAACTCATATAACCCAATTACCCCTTTTAAAACGCCGTTATCATGGGGATTCAATTTTGGTTGGCAACAAGAAAGTGTGGAACAAGATGGACAGTTTAGTGAAGACCGTCAACACGGTGTATTAAACTTTAATGTTCAAGGTGGATATAGCTATGCTGATCAGGCCCGTGAACATTTATGTTATGTACAAGCTCAGACACATTTACAAGCTGGGAAGGCTCTAGATAAAGGATGGCGCATTGGCGCCGGACCAACGTTAGGATGTCAGAATATCTGGACAGAACAAGTGAACAGCTTGGTACAGGTGGCCTTACCCTACTGGGAGGATGCGCACCAATGGCAGTTAAAACTCAACACCCAGTTGCAATATGCCTTTACTCCACAAAATGCTCTGCGTTTGGGTTGGGAATATCAACAGCAGCACCATAAAAACTGGACTAAGACCAGTTTAGGATATATCAGATATTTCTAAATCCAATTAAAAAGACAGGTTTTAGTAGACTACATCTAAAATACCCTGAAGCGCATCATACGATAATTTGTTATATTGGTGGGCCTGTTAAAGGATAATTTAGGCCCTCTGGAATCAATTGTATGAATGAACAATGTATTACCATGCTTGCCGAGCAATGGAAGGATATATGCGGGCAATATTCTGCAACTGATTTAAACTATACTGCCCAATTTATCCAAGATAACTCGTTTTTACTGGTCGATGAGTTTTATAAAAATATGATGCAGGAGAAAGAGGCATCCTATTTTTTATCTGATGAGATTGTACAAAGCCGCCTGAAAACTACATTAAATCAGTGGTTACTCGATTGTTTTAATATGCCGTTTAAACAAAATTATGAAGAAGTTGTACAACGTCAACTGGTGATTGGCAATGTGCATGCGCGTATCGGTATTCCATCTTGGCTAATCATGCGCGGAATACGTGAAATTGAAAAAAAAGTCTTTTCTTTGCAAGCTTCTAGAACCCAGCAAAATATTTATGCTGTAACCAACTATATTGTACAGAGCATTGGTTTTGCCTCTGAAATTATGTGCCGTTCCTACGAAGCAAATATTGAAATTAATAATGATATTAAACATACCTACCGTTTATTTTCTGCGATGCAGGATGTATCGATTCAAAAGGATAAACAGCGCAGTTCCTTGTTAGACTGGGAAAATGAGCTGATGTTTAAAGTATTTTCAGACAGTGCTAGCTTTAATCATCTGCTATTGTCCAAATCAGAATTTGGTCTCTGGTTTATTCATAAAGCAGCCTATGCTTTTTCTGGCACAGACCAGGTACAGATTATTATTGATCGCATATATGAGGTAGATAAACTTAATCTGGCGGTACTTGAGAGCCAGGATAAAGCCAATGCGATTGCCCTAATACAGCGGATTCGTGAAAAAAATCGTGAAATACAGCATCTGGTTGATCAGTTATTTCAGGTTTCCGAGTATATCGGCTCGGGGAATGATTCTTTAACCCAGCTACTTAATCGTCGTTATTTAAATACGATTATTAACCGGGAAATTAATTTTTCCCGTAAAAATGGTTCACCCTTAACTTTACTGGCAATTGATGCTGACCATTTTAAAGGAATTAATGACAAGTTTGGTCATGCAGCAGGGGATCTGGCCTTACAGTTTCTGGCTGAAGTTTTACTCGAATGTACCAAAGGCAGTGATTATGCTTTTCGTATAGGGGGTGAGGAGTTTTTGCTGTTATTGGTCGATAGCGACCTGAGCCGGGCTCAAAGCGTTGCTGAAAATATCCGTATGCGGATTGAAGAAACCGTTATACGGTCTACTATGGGTGTCAGCTTTAATTTTACAGTCAGTGTAGGCGCCGTATTATATGATGGGCATCCTGATTACCAACGCTTTTTAGATGCCGCAGATTCGGCTTTATATGCGGCTAAAAACAATGGTCGAAACAATGTATATATGGGATAAATAACGGCATTACCTATACAGCAAGAGATAAAAAAAGCCCTGCGTTTGCAAGGCTTTTTAATTTTAAGCTTAGTAACTTTCAGGCACAGCACTCAAGAATTCACGGCGAGCTTCTTTATCTGTTTTAAAGTCACCTATAAAAGAAACTGTGCGTGTAGTAGATTCCTGTTTACCTACGCCACGCATCATCATACACATATGTGCAGAGTCAATCATGACCGCAACACCTCGTGCTTGAGTCACTTCTGCTACTGCTTCAGCAATTTGTTGGGTCAAATTTTCCTGAATCTGTAAACGACGGGCAAACATTTCAGTAATGCGGGCGAATTTGGACAGACCCAAAACGTTACCTTCTGGCAAATAAGCAATATGTACACGGCCATAAAATGGCAGAAGATGGTGCTCACAGAGTGAATAAAATTCGATATTTTTAACCAGTACCATTTCACGGTTATCCGAAGGGAAAACCGCATTATTGGTCACTTCTTCCAGTGTCTTGCTATAACCTGACGTGAGGTATGAGAACGCTTTGGCAGCACGCATCGGCGTATCTTTAAGACCGGGACGATTCAGGTCTTCACCAACGGCGGTTAGGATATTTGCGTAGGATTGCTGCATAGACATAAGGCGTGTTCACTTACACTGGTTGAACAAGGGCGACATTGTAACAGAAAACTATCAAAAGTCTGAGAGTTAATAAGCATGCCAATTACTGTTTAAATTTCAGATTTTTTTCAGCACGCTTAAGTAGTACCAACACTGCGCCTGTACCGCCCTGATTTTCAGGTGCACTGACAAAGGCCAGTACATCACGGTGCTGACGCAACCAGCCATTTACATAGGTTTTAAGCACAGCTTCTGGACCTTTACCATGCACTATTTTGATGACATTCTGATTTTCATCTTTTGCCATCTGAATAATTTGCAAAACTGCTTCACGTGCTTCTTCTACCGTGCAGCCATGGAGGTCGACCGCTTCAAACCAGCGTAAATTTCCCGCTTTTAAGTCTTCAAATACCTTATGTTGCAAGGTCGCGATACGATAGCTCAGTTTAGACTGGCTTCCAACCGGATTTAATACAGCTTGGGTATCTGAGAGTTCAGCCAGCTCAACTTCACGCGGCCCCTCAGCAGCTGCACGTTTAGCCAAGATCTGGGCATTGGGTTTAAACTTTCGTGTTTTTTCCACCTGAGCAATATTACTACCCTGCAGAGGTTGTACACCCTGCAAGGCTTTTTTAAACAGATCCAAGTCTTCACCAGAGTCTTTGTCATCCCGGGCTGATTGAACTTCAGTCTGCTTCGCTTCAGGTGAAGACTGAGGAATAGAAATCTGCTTTCTAAACTGTTTCAGCAGGTTTTGCTGGTCTTTAGAAAGTGTAGAGTCTTTTTTACTCATAAGATAAGGTTTCAACTCTCTGTGGCTGACCGAACAGGGCTGTGAAAGCCTGATCAGGATATGGCTGCTTCATAAAACTCTCCCCAACCAGAAATGCATGAATATCATGTTCCTGCATTAGCCGTACATCATCCGGACTGGCAATACCGCTTTCTGTGACTAAAAGTCGAGAAGGGTCGAGTAGTTTCTTTAAACGTAATGATGTATTGAGGTCAACCTCAAAGGTTTTCAAGTTACGGTTATTTACGCCAAGCAAACAACGGTCTGAAAGGTGTAAAGCACGTTCCAGTTCATATTCATCATGTACTTCTACCAGTACATCCATTCCCTGTTCAAAGGCGGTTTGAGACATTTCTTCAAGTTGCTGGTCAGATAATGAAGCAACAATCAGTAAAATACAGTCAGCATGAAGAGCACGAGCTTCAATAACATTGTAGGGATCAATCAGAAAGTCTTTACGTAATGCAGGCAGGCCACAGTGCGTGCGCGCAATCTGGATATTTTCATCAGCACCCTGGAAAAAGTCGACATCAGTTAGTACTGAAAGGCAGGCTGCACCTGCTTGTTCATACTGCCGGGCGATTTCTGCAGGATTAAAATTTTCACGAATGATTCCTTTAGACGGAGAAGCTTTCTTGATCTCTGCAATTACACCAGGATACTTGCATGACAGTGCCTGCACAAAACTACGCACAGGTGTCGCGGCCTGTGCCAGTTCTTCTATATCTTTTAAACTGCGCTGTTTTAAACGCGCAGCCAGTTCTTCAGTTTTACGGTCAACAATTTTACCAAGAATTGTGTTTGCAATATCTACCATGACTGTTTATTCCTGACCGTTATACTTCGTACTGTTTCAAAGTTTTAGTAAATTCTGATAATACGCTCATTTTTTCAAGTGCCTGTCCACCATAAATAATGTCATGCGCTAAAGCGACACCCTGTTTATAACTTTGACTCAACCCAGAAACATACAGTCCGGCACCTGCATTTAGAGCAATCATCTGGGCAGCTTTTTCACCTACCGGCGTTTTCTTTTTGCCTAATGCGTTTTTAATTAACGCCAGACTTTCATCAGAACTATTTACTACAAGACCAGTCAATGTCTGAGATTCTATCCCCACATCTTCAGGATTCAGTATCCATTCGGTAACTTCACCATTCTTTAGTTCAGCGACTGTAGTTGATGCTGCAAGACTGATTTCATCCAGGCCATCTTTGGAATGTACCACCATGACATGCTCGGCACCTAATTGGTTCATTACTTCTGCAATTGGGCTGCAAAGTTCATCAGAAAATACCCCAATTACAAAACGTTTGACGCCGGCCGGATTCGTAAGCGGGCCAAGCAAGTTGAAAATACTGCGAATACCCAGTTCTTTACGTGGGCCTACTGCATATTTCATGGCTTTATGATGGTTAGGTGCAAACAGGAAACCTATTCCCATTTCACGGATACAGCGCTCAGTTTGCTGCATGTTCAGATCAAGATTGATCTCTGCTTTTTCAAGCAGGTCGGAAGAACCAGACTTACTTGATACACCGCGGTTGCCATGCTTGGCGATTGTAGCGCCCGCTGCTGCAATAACAAATGCAGATGCAGTAGATACATTAAACAGATTCTGACCATCTCCACCTGTACCCACAATATCAACCAGATAAGGGATATCACTTACATCAATCTTAATAGCAAACTCACGCATAACTCGTGCGGCAGCAGTAATTTCATCAATACTTTCACCTTTCATGCGCAAGCCCATCATCAGTGCACCAATTTGGGCCTCTGTTGTACTGCCTTGCATAATACTACGCATGACTTCTTCCATTTGCGGCTGAGTCAGATGAATGTTTTTTGTAATATGATTAAGAGCTTGTTGAATGTTCATATAAATCACTTAAGCGTAAATTTCTAAAAAGTTCTGGAAAATTTTATGGCCATGCTGACTCAAGATTGATTCAGGATGAAACTGCACACCTTCTACTGGTAATGTCTTATGTTTTACACCCATGATCTCTTCCATCGAGCCATCTGCTTCCTTCGTCCAGCAATTCACTTCCAGGCAGTCTGGTAAACTCTCTTGATCAATCACCAGAGAGTGATAACGAGTTGCTGAAAAGGGTGAAGGTAAATGACTGAAAATTCCAGTATCATTGTGATACATGTCAGATAGACGGCCATGCATGACAGTTTTTGCTCGTATAATCTTTCCACCAAATGCCTGTCCAATACTTTGATGCCCCAAACACACACCGAGTAAGGGAATTTTACCGGCAAAATGCTGGATGGCTGGAATAGAAATACCAGCTTCTGTTGGAGAACAGGGACCAGGACCGATCACAAGATACTTGGGTTGCCATCGCTCAATATCATCTAATGTGACACTATCATTGCGAACGACTTTAACTTCTTGATTTAACTCGCCAAAATATTGGACGATGTTATAAGTAAAGCTGTCGTAATTGTCGATCATTAGAAGCATGAGCTTTTAACCTTTTGAAATGTATACACCTACGTGTCTTTAATTCGGATGAACTCTAAGAAAATATTTAACTAAAAACAGGAAACCCAGATTTAGAAATAAATACAAAAGAAAAATTAGAGCGAACAATATCATAGCAAAAAATCATGAATTGCTGCTGAACTATTTCTATTATAGTGTTGAGGCTTATACTTAATATTAAAAAATCTGGTAAATTCTCTTAAATAAACAATTAAGGATGGCCTAAGACTTAAAAAAATCATGCATAGGAGGAATATAAAATAGTGAGTAACTAAGCTACAGCTACTATGAATTAAAAATAAACAGTAACTGTTGAAAGCTGGCTATGGCTATCATCAAAACTTTTGAGCTAACTTCCCGCTAGAAATTAAAAAATAAATAATTTATTAAATTTAGAATATCTATTAGAGCTCCTTAAAAATAAAATCATACAAAAATAACTAAACACAGTCTTAACTTCTAAAAAAATGCACTATTTTGGTTCAATAATTCTATTATTATGAATAAAGTAATTTAAGAATGATTGATGATAGTGCAATTCAATCTGCACACAGTATAATACCCGCATAGCTAAGGTTTTTTTAATCTTCACACTATTAAGAAATTCAAAGCATTAGCTTAGTATTCTAAAGTTGGTATGGGAATTGCTTTATATTGAGCAACTACTAACATGCACTCGATAAGTGCAACAAAATTTCATCGGAGCAAAATGAGCATGGCGAACAAGGTCCTTCAACTCATAGAAGAAAGTGGCGCAAAATGGGTCGATTTTCGCTTTACTGATACCAAAGGCAAGGAACAGCATGTTACTTACCCGGCAGACAGTATTGATGAAGATACATTTGAAGATGGCAAAATGTTTGATGGTTCTTCAATCGCTGGCTGGAAAGGGATTGAAGCATCAGACATGATTTTACGTCCAGATGCAGAAACTGGCTTTATCGACCCGTTCTTTGCAGAGCCAACAGTTGTAGTAACTTGTGATGTGATTGAACCATCAACTGGACAAGGCTATGAACGTGATCCACGCTCCATTGCTCGTCGCGCAGAAGAATATTTAAAATCTACCGGTATCGGCGATACTGCATTCTTTGGCCCTGAACCAGAATTCTTCGTATTTGACGAAGTAAAATGGGACATCGATATGTCTGGTGCACGCCATACATTGATAGCTGAAGAAGCTGCCTGGTCTACAGGTAAGGATTATGAAGCAGGTAACTCTGGCCATCGTCCACGTGTAAAAGGTGGTTACTTCCCAGTTCCGCCAGTAGATTCTTCACAGGATATGCGTGCAGATATGTGTGCAAAAATTGAAGATATCATGGGACCAGGCCGTGTAGAAGTACATCACCATGAAGTTGCATCATGCCAGTTAGAAATTGGTGTGAGCTTCAATACCATGGTGCGCAAAGCAGATGAAGTTCAACAGTTCAAATATGCAGTTTGGAATGTTGCACATCAGTATGCAAAAACTGCTACTTTCATGCCTAAACCAATGGTAGGTGACAACGGTTCAGGTATGCATGTGCATATGTCGATCTCCAAAGATGGCAAAAACCTGTTCGCTGGTGATGAATATGCAGGCCTTTCAGAAATGGCATTGTATTTCATCGGTGGTGTGATCAAGCATGCTCGTGCACTGAATGCAATCACTAACCCTTCTACAAACTCGTACAAGCGTTTAGTGCCTCACTTTGAAGCACCAATTATGCTGGCTTACTCAGCACGTAACCGCTCTGCTTCTATCCGTATTCCTTACGTGTCTAGCCCTAAAGGCAAGCGTATTGAAGCACGTTTCCCAGATCCAATGATGAACCCGTACTTGGGTTTTGCAGCATTGTTGATGGCAGGCCTTGATGGTATTCAGAATAAAATCCATCCGGGTGAAGCGGCTGACAAGAACCTGTATGATCTTCCTCCTGAAGAAGAAGCAAAAATTCCTACAGTTGCCCATAGCCTCGATATGGCTCTTGAAGCACTAAAAGAAGATCACGAATTCCTGCTAAAAGGTGGCGTGTTTACTAAAGATATGTTAGATGCATATATCGAACTTAAAACTGAAGATGTGCGTCGTCTTAATACGACTACTCACCCAGTTGAGTTTGATATGTACTACAGCCTGTAAATCTATTCTGAATTTCACTGTAAAAAGACCCGCCTTTGTGCGGGTTTTTTTGTATGATGCTGTAATTGATAAACGATATGATGTTATGGCACCACGCAAAAAAAATACTGGATTTTTTCCATGGATTGATCCTCAGGATCACAATAAAGGTTTTAAACTGAATTTTTCTGAAGTGACTTATATAGAAATAGGACGTACACCTGAAGGTTATAAACAGGCAGAATTTGTTGCACTGCGACATCCTGAATTCGCTCTGGACTATGATTATCCAAAAAGTTTTTATCTCACTACCGAGGGCTTGATCTTAAAGAAATTACCGAGCGGGACATATGTAGTCATTGCTAAAACAGATAATGGTTAATTATGAAGTTGGGAAAGTTGTGAGTTCAAAATATAAAAACAAGCATGCTGAGCAGATTCCTGCAGTATTAAAAACGTGGTTATATGCATCAGGTTCCTTAACCCGACAATTAACCGATCTGGCTGGTGGACAGTTTAGGGTCGAGACGCTTAATGAATATTTTCAACGCCCTAACTTCGCTGACAGCCAGTGGATGAAAATGCCAGCTCAGCATACTTCCTGGGTACGTGATACTTATTTATATGGCTGTGAGACACAGCCTTGGGTCAAGGCGAAAAGTATCTTTCCGATACTGAGCCTGCAAGGGCGGGCACGTTTATTTCAACACATTGGTCAAAAGCCAATTGGACATTTTTTATTTCAGCGTACCCGGCCTGCCTGTGAGCGGCGTGTAGTTTATCTGGAAGAGGGGTGGACCCGCCAGAGCTGCTATACTTGGCATGGCTGCAAATTTATTGTGCAGGAGACATTCCTGCCAGCTTTTGAGTACTTTATTCAGCAATAACCTCGTTAAGGACAGTCATGGCAACTGTGCATCAGATTACTTGGCGTGAGCGCCTGGAAGCTTATTACTATTTATGCCGTTTTGATAAACCGATTGGTACCGAACTGGTTTTCTGGCCAACCATGTGGGCACTCTGGATAGCTTCAAAAGGTATACCGGACCTAAAAATTCTCTTTATTATGACTTTAGGCGTAATTTTTATGCGTGCTGCCGGTTGTGCTATTAATGACTTTGCTGACCGGAAGGTCGATGCACATGTAGAGCGTACCAAATCCCGGCCTTTGGCAACTGGTATAATTAGTGCTAAAGAAGCGGTTTTAGTATTTCTGGTTCTGGTTGCTGCCAGCGCGTGTCTGTTATTTTTCCTCCCTGTTCAAACTTTTTACTGGTCATTTGGCGCTTTATTGCTTGCATTCATATATCCTTTCATGAAGCGCTATACTCATTTGCCACAAGTCTTTTTAGGTGCAGCTTTTTCTTGGTCTATTCCCATGGCCTATACCGCAGTGGGCCAGACACCAGATTTAATCTGCTGGCTGCTTTATTTTGGAAATCTGTGCTGGACTGTTGCCTATGATACGCAGTATGCCATTACTGACCGTGAATATGATTTAAAGATTGGTGTAAAATCTACAGCCATCCTTTTTGGTCGTTATGACATTCAAATTATCGTACTTTTACAGTTATGCAGCCTTATTCTAATTGGTACAGCACTGTATTTAGAAAATATTTTATTCCCATGGGCGATGATTGCTTTAGTTGTGGTTGCATTCGATTTTATATATCAAACAATTAAAACCAAGGACCGCAATCCCCAAATATGTTTTTGGGCATTCCGTCATAATCGTTGGGTTGGATTCATAATTTTTCTGGGAATATTGTTAAATTTTATATCGTAAAAACAGTACTCAGGTTGAAAAGTGTTCTATGCAGGACACTTTTTTTGTGTCTTAATATTTGTGCATAAATTTATGCAGAATAAATAATTGATAAAAAGGATATTTTATGAGACGTTCAAGAATTGCTTTAACTATAACAAGTTTAGTTTCGGCTTTATTTCTTACAGCCTGTAATGATGAGAATGACGATTATAGAGGGGTAAATCCGGATCAGACATTTATTTCTGAAAAGTCTTATTCTAAAGATAGCTTGAGTGGCGCTTCATCTATAAAAATCATGTCCTATAATATGGTCAATGTACAAGGAAAAACAGCGGAAGCCACTGCGCTAGTGATGTTCCCTAAAGTTACTCAACCTAAGGATGGTTATCGAGTAGTGGTTTGGGAACACGGTACTGTAGGCGTAGGGGATAGCTGTGCACCAAGCAATAATACTATTAATCCACGCTTCAAAATTTTAGCTGATACATTATTGGCAGCTGGTTATGTGGTGATTGCTCCGGACTACGAAGGTTTAGGTACTCGAGGAATCCATCCATACCTTAATTTGGGAAGTGAAGCTAAATCTGCAATTGCAGCAGTAAAAGCTGCTAAAGATCAGTACGGCAGTCAGTTGAATAGTTCATGGATGTCGATTGGGCAATCTCAAGGTGGGCATGCCTCATTAGGAACAGCTGAGTTTGCTAATAATGACAGTAACTATAAAGGAGCGGTTGCAGCAGCACCAGCTTCTAGCCTTGGCTATATTATTTCTGTAGTTGCACCACAGGCAATTCAAGATATTCTTGGGAGAGAACAGGCGGGTACTGCGCCTGTTGGCACAGCTGTAGAAGTATATGCCGAGTTACTTGCATATGCTGCATATACCACAGTGGGTATTACTGCTTATGAACCTAGATTTAATTATCGTGAAATCTTCCAGCAACGTTCTCAAAGTATAGCCGAGTTTGCAGAAGGCACTACGGGCGAAAATGGAGTGTGTTTAACTGATTTGCATAACAAATTCGCAGATGATATTCGTGATTTTCTTGCGACTAATGCTGGTAAAACAGTTATGGACTATCCTGGTCTCGCTGGTAATTTTCAAGAGAATCCAACAGTGAAGAAATTTTTGGCTGATAATCAGCCTGCTACCAAAAAAATTAATTCACCTGTCATGATTGTTCAGGGAACTGCTGATATGGCTGTACCATATCCTGTTACTAATACCTTACAAGAGGGACTTAAAAAAATGGGAACTGATGTGACATTTGTCCCTGTTAACGGAGCCGCTCATACTCAGGCGATTGTATGTAGAAATGCTGAAATTTATCAATTTGTACAATCTAAGATGCCAGCTAGAACCAATATAGTGCTTGATCCATCAATAATAGATGCAAGTAAAAATGTTGAATGTACTGGAGTAGCCCAATAATTTTTTATATTTAAAATATTCAAATTAAAAGGGTCTTAAAGAAGGCCCTTTTTTTGTTATATTGGGTCAGTTTTAAATTATTTATCTTTGATATTTCTATGACTAAAGAAACGGTGCAATCGAAAGCTAAATTATGGGTATTGATGGGACTGGGTTTATTGATTCCAATTTTTCTGGTCAGTATGGCTTATATTGCAGTAAACAGTGATGCCAAGAATCAGGAAAAGTACCGACAGCAACAAGCTGAACAACTGGCAAAAATCAAGGCACGTGAAGAAGCAGAAAAATTAAAGAAAGAATGAAATTTCAGGCAGAGTTATTAAATATATTCTCAAAAGCTTAAAGTATATCTTTTTGAAGCTGTCGAATAGTTGGAATTTCTGTATATCGTATAATCCTGTAGTCCGCTTCTTTGAGCATCGCATCCCGTTGTCGGTCTTCTTCTTCTTTATAAAGATGTGTAGGGTCATCAAGTTCAATTATGGCAATCACTTCAAACTGAGTGTTTAGAATGACAAAATCTGTAACTTTGCGATTAAATTTCTGACGGATTTTATAGTCATCGCTCGTAATGAGTGCACTAAATGCCACTTGAGCCAGTATATGCTGCTGTGGGAGAGCCTCTTTAAGGCGAATAAACATGCGCTTCTCAAAGGCAGTAATGACCGGTTTAGCCGAAAACTGCTTTTTAGAAGTAAGGTACTGCTGAAGACTTAAATATAGGAGTCCAAGACTTGCCAAGATACCAATAATTAGAAATGAATTATGAATAAATTCTGACACAGTAAGATCTTTCTATAAGAAAAAAGCCCACTTAAATAAGCGGGCTTTTTAGAATCTTGGCTCTCCCACCTGGGCTCGAACCAGGGACCTGCGGATTAACAGTCCGTCGCTCTACCGACTGAGCTATGGGAGAATCTGTGGGCTATTCTATGGAGGAAGAGATAAATGGTCAAGTGGAAATAGCTAAAAAATCATTAGATTTAAAGCGTTTGTTTTAAAAATATTCAGTAAGTGAATCTTGGCGAACAATAAGACCTATCAATAGGAATAACTTGAATATATTCTTGGCGTAATAAAAAAAAGCCCACTTAAATAAGGGGGCTTTTTAGAATCTTGGCTCTCCCACCTGGGCTCGAACCAGGGACCTGCGGATTAACAGTCCGTCGCTCTACCGACTGAGCTATGGGAGAATCTGTGGGCCATTCTACGGATCAATTATATAGGCGTCAATTAAATAATTTATAAGAATAAACTGATTGATCTATAAATATTCATTTATAAAATAATGTAATAAAAAATCACCCCGCAGGGTGACTTTTTAAGGCAAGAGAAAGATTATTTCTCAACTCCAGCAGGCTGGCCTGCAAGTTTTGCATTTACATATTCCCAGTTTACCAGGCTTTCCAGGAAAGTAGAGATATACTTAGGGCGCGCATTGCGGTAGTCGATATAATATGCATGCTCCCATACATCAATGGTCAGAATCGCTACTTTACCATGAGCCAATGGCGTATCTGCATTTGAAGTTTTCATGATTGACAGGTTGCCATTTACTTCATCAGCCACTAACCAAGCCCAACCTGAACCAAATTGTGTAGTAGCCGCAGTTGCGAATTCTTCAGCAAATTTTTCATAAGAACCGAAAGCTGCATCAATTTTCTCGGCAACAGGACCAGTAGCTTTACCGCCACCATTTTTAGTCATACAGTTCCAGTAGAATGTATGATTCCATACTTGGGCTGCATTGTTAAAAATACCTGCTTTAGATGCATCACCCGCAGTTGCTTTGATGATGTCGTCCAGCTCTTTACCTTCGAGGTCAGTACCTTCGATTGCTTTAACCAGATTCACCACATAAGTGTTGTGATGTTTGTCATGGTGGAATTCTAAAGTTTCTTTACTAATGTGCGGCTCAAGCGCATCGTAGTCATAAGGAAGAGGAGGTAAAGTAATGGTTGTCATGTTCTAATTCCTTGCATTTGCTGGGTTATACAATTAAGTGCCTCTATTGTAATTGATTATCTGCATGGTAGGCCACGCTTTTTAAATAACAATACATAATAAAGGCCGAATTTATAAACTTGTAAACGATTCCAATCGTAACATAAGGTTTAAACCGGATTGTTCAGTTCATGATAATGATATTCGAGGGCAAACTGTTCAGCCAGTGCTTGACCTAAGCGTTGTACACCATAACGTTCAGTCGCATGGTGCCCACAGGCATAGTAATGCACATCTAATTCCTGAGCCTCATAATAAGTTCGCTCACTAACCTCACCGGAAATATAAGCATCACAACCCTGAACAGCTGCTTTAGTAATGAAATCCTGAGCAGCTCCAGTACAAAAACCTATTTTTTGCACAGATAACTTTTCCGCAGGTAGATGAAGTACCTGGGTGTTTAAACGTTCTGCCAGATAATTTCTAAATGCTTCCGGACTTAATGCTTCTGGTAAATAACCAATGTTACCCACCGGATGCCGTTCAGATGGATCAAGTGCTTCAAGATGCTCAAGGCCAAGTAAATCAGAAATGGCAGCATTATTACCCAATGTTGGGTGTGAATCTAAAGGTAAATGAAAAGCGACAAGAGAGATGTTATTCTGTATTAAAGTTTTAATACGTTTGCCGCGCATACCGGTAATCGGATAGGGTTCGCCTTTCCAGAAATAACCATGATGAACCAATAACAGATCTGCTTTTTGTGCAATCGCCGCATCAATAGCTTCTTGTGATGCAGTAACTGCACACAAAATTTTATTTACTTCCTGCGAGCCTTCAATTTGCAAACCGTTCGGCGCATAGTCACGAAATTCGGAAGTTTTCAATGTCTGATCACACCATTGAAGAATATCAGTCAACCTGGCCATGATTTACCTTAATAATTAAACTGGACAATGGGATATAGAAACATATTTTATCTTGTAACTAAAGCCAGACAAAACTTTAGTGTGTTTTAAAGCGTATATTTTGTATTTGTATTACAATCACCTAGATCTATTACGCATTAACAAATCAAAAGAATCTAGAGGATAATAACGTGCGCCGAACCTTTGCCTGGTTACCTTGGGTACTGCTGGTCATTGTGATTATCAGTTTTATTGGCTGGCAGAAATTCCATCAGCCCAAAGCGCCAGTCGCTGCTGATGGCGTAAAAATGCCTGCTGAAAAAGTTGAACCTTTAATTGATACCTCCCGTTCTGGAGGAGTAGTCTCTTATAATGCGGCAGTAAAAGTTGCTGCACCTGCGGTGGTTAATATTTTTACCACGCAAAAAGTTCGGCAGATGAATCATCCTTTATTAAATGATCCGCATTTCGTGAATTTTTTGGGGACCAGCTACCAGACCAGTTTAATAGCCAGCAGAATGAAAACAGTCTTGGCTCAGGTGTTATTGTACGTCCTGATGGATACATCCTGACCAATAACCATGTAGTGGCACAAGCAGAACAGATTGTGGTGGCTTTAAATGATGGTCGCCGTGCTGAAGCAAAAATTATTGGTACTGATCCTGATACTGACCTTGCCGTTATCAAGATTGAACTGGATAAATTACCTGTTTTACCTTTTAAACTCAGTGGTAATGAAGTCGGTGATGTGGTGTTGGCAATTGGTAACCCGTTTGGGGTAGGGCAAACGGTAACGCAGGGAATTATCTCTGCAACTGGTCGTTCTGATTTGGGAATAAATACCTATGAAGACTTTATCCAGACAGACGCTGCAATTAACCCGGGTAACTCAGGCGGTGCATTAATCGATGTTGCAGGTAATCTGATTGGGGTAAATACGGCAATTTTCTCACAGACCGGTGGCTCACTTGGAATAGGTTTTGCCATTCCGGCTAAAGTCTGTCAGCAGGTGTTAAATGCCATTTTGAAAGATGGCCGCGTAGTAAGAGGATGGCTAGGTATCAGTCTGGTCCCACCTGCACAAACTGATGTACTGGCACCACGTGAGCCAGGTGTCGTGGTTGCGGGAGTACTGGGTAATGGCCCAGCTGCCAAAGCCGGTGTAAAGGTAGGGGACCGCATTTTAAAAGTGAATAATGAGCAGATTACCTCAACATCTCATTTAATCAATTATGTCGCTCTGCAAGCACCGAACAGCACTATCCAGCTTCTGGTGGAGCGCGAAGGCAAGCAGCAGACCTTAAACGTAAATGTAGGAGAGCGTGAAGTTCAGAATCAGAACTCCCAGTTTATTCCATTACCTCGCCGTTAATCTTCCAGTAAAAAGCCTCTATATGGAGGCTTTTTTTATATTTATTTTAAAACTACAACTGGTTAGAAGATTGAGAAGAAAGAAACTCAGCCTTAAATGTGGCAATAGCTTCAATTCGGCGCTGAATCAACATTTCTCCAATATCCGGCCCTTGTATTTCCGGAGGTAAGTCTTGCGCCTTGATTGAACGGACAATCTCGATGACTTGATACATGTAGCTGGCTTGCGGATAAGGACGGTTTTCTAGACCTAAGCGGCCTCTAGAGTCACATTCACATGCCTGTACAAAAGCTTCGACCCGTTCCGGACGGCGTAAAACATCTAAACGCTGCAACAGGCGCCATAAGGTTCCAGGTTTTAGAGTTAAAGCCTGATGGCATTTTAAGTGTTCTTTGCAGACTGCCAGAGCCAGTTGCTTGGTAGTAGCAGGAACTTTTAAACGATCGCATACAGCAGTTACGGGTTTTACACCACGTTCTTCATGCATGATATGGCGGGGGAGAATATCTGTTGGCGTAAGGGGTTTGCCAAGGGCATGAACCAGTACCGCAAAACGTACATCAAGTGAATAATTCGCCTGACATGCCTGTTGTAAGGACATCAGTGTATGAATTCCGCAGTCAATTTCAGGATGATATTCTGGACGTTGGGGAACTCCAAACAGGGCATTCAGTTCGGGTAACAGGATATTTAAAGCGCCACATTCACGTAAAACTTCAAAATAGACATCAGCGCGCTGTTCCATTAACGCACGAGAGGTTTCTTTCCAGACCCGCTCTGGGGTCAAAGTATCCAGTTCGCCTGTATTGACCAGTTGCTGCATGAGACCCATGGTCTCTTCAGCAATTTTAAAACCGTAAGGAGCATAGCGAGCAGCAAAACGGGCAACACGTAATACCCGAAGCGGATCTTCAATAAAGGCATCGGAAACATGGCGTAAAACTTTATTTTTGAGATCTTGCCGGCCCTGATATGGATCATATACCTGACCTTGTTCATCCATGGCCATAGCATTAATCGTTAAATCGCGACGGATTAAATCTTCTTCCAGAGTCACGCTACTATCCGTATGGAATTCAAAACCATGATAGCCTTGACCGGATTTACGCTCAGTACGCGCTAAAGCATATTCATCCTTAGTATCAGGATGCAGAAATACTGGAAAATCCTTACCAACTGGCATAAAACCCTGAGCGAGAAGCTGCTCAGGCGTTGCTCCTACCACAACATAATCTTTTTCTTGATAGGGATGGCCAAGCAAATGGTCCCGGACAGCACCGCCTACTAAATAAACTTGCATGAAAAAACCTCTATTCTTCAAGCAATCATGCAACAGAATAGAGGTTTTCTCAAGTAAAGAACTTTAGCTTTTATTCAGTTGAAGCTTATACCTCAGCTTGCTGAATTTCAGCAACAGTCAGTGCAGTCATATTAACCAGACGACGGGTGGTGGCGGTTGGGGTTAAAATATGCACCGGTTTAGCAGCACCGAGCAGAATCGGGCCAATTGTTACGTTATTGCCTGAAGTAGATTTAAGCAGGTTAAACGAAATATTGGCTGCATCCAGATTTGGCATAATCAGCAAGTTGGCAGAACCTTTGAAGCGTGAATTCGGGAATGCAAAATGACGAATATTTTCATCAAGTGCTGCATCACCGTGCATTTCACCTTCAACTTCCAGCTCTGGCGCAATGCGTGACAGAATTTCATATACCTGACGCATTTTTTGTGCACTTGCATCCGTCTGGTCAGAACCGAAGCTTGAATGTGATAACAGGGCAATGCGGGGCGCGATCCCAAAACGGCGTACTTCTTCAGCTGCCAGAATTGTCATTTCAGCGAGCTGCTCGGCAGTCGGATTAGTATTGACATAGGTATCTGCAATAAACAGGGTGCGGTCTTCAAGCATTAATGCATTTAAAGTGAAGAACGTACTACGACCTTCACGTAACCCAATGACATTTTTAACAAAATCTAGGTGAATGTCATAGCTTGAATATGTACCGCAGAGCATACCATCTGCTTTGCCATGACGTACCAGCATGCCTGCAATCAAAGTGGAGCGGCGACGTGCCTCACGCTGTGCATATTCAGGTGTTACCCCTTTACGCTGCATTAACTGATAATAATCGTCCGCAAACTTTTCATAGTCAGGATTCTTTTCCTGATCTACGATTTCAATATTTACGCCCTGTTCAAGACGCAATCCTAGTTTTTTGATATTAGCTTCAATAACCGCAGTACGTCCAACCAGAATCGGCTTAGCCAGACCTTCATCTACTGCAATCTGAACAGCACGTAATACACGAAGGTCTTCACCCTCAGCATAAGCAATGCGTTTCGGATCAGTCTTCGCCTGTGCAAAAATTGGCTTCATGATAAATGCCGAGTTATAAACAAACTCGGACAAACGCTGGCGATAAGCTGAGAAATCTTCAATCGGGCGGGTAGCTACACCAGAATCCATCGCTGCCTGAGCGATAGCAGGAGCAATTTCCAGAATTAGGCGTTGATCCAGTGGACGCGGAATTAAATATTCACGGCCAAATGAAGCTGATTTTTCGCCATATGTCGCTGCATCTGCTTCAATATGTGCCATACGTGCAATCGCATGTACACAGGCAATTTTCATTTCTTCATTAATTGTAGTTGCACCCACATCAAGTGCGCCACGGAAGATATACGGGAAGCACAGGGCATTATTGACCTGATTCGGATAGTCTGAACGGCCTGTTGCCATAATGACATCAGGACGGACCTCGTGAGCATGTTCAGGCAGAATTTCAGGGTCCGGATTGGCAAGTGCGAAAATAATCGGGTTCTCTGCCATTTGCTTGACCATTTCTTTGGTCAGGATACCTGCGGCAGAAAGCCCCAGGAACATATCTGCACCGGCCATGACTTCATGGAGCTGGGTTTGCGGAATGTCCTGTACATAGCGTTTTTTAGACTCATCCAGCCCATCACGTGAGGTGGTTAGCAGGCCTCGAGAGTCAGCAACAATAATATTGTCTTTGTTTACGCCCAGCGCACACAGCAGATCAAGACAAGATAACGCAGCAGCACCGGCGCCTGAGGCTACAATCTTGATCTCATCAATTTTTTTATTGATCAGTTGCAAGGCATTTAGCAGGGCAGAACCTACAATAATACTGGTACCATGCTGGTCATCATGAAATACCGGAATATTCATGCGCTCACGGAGTTTGCGCTCAATATAAAAACATTCTGGTGCTTTAATGTCTTCAAGGTTGATACCGCCGAATGTAGGCTCAAGTGCTGCCACAATATCAACAATCTTGTCGGGATCATTTTCAGCAATTTCAATATCAAATACATCGACACCGGCAAATTTTTTAAAGAGTACACCTTTGCCTTCCATTACCGGTTTAGAGGCTAATGGACCAATATTCCCCAGTCCTAAAACAGCAGTACCATTACTGACCACAGCAACCAGATTGCCCCGTGCCGTATATTTTGCGGCAGCTGAAGGGTCACGTTCAATCTCAAGACACGGAGCTGCAACACCTGGAGAATAGGCTAAAGCCAGATCACGCTGGTTGACAAGCTGTTTGCTTGGAGTGACGCTAATTTTTCCTGGTGTTGGGAATTCATGATAGTACAAAGCTTGCTGTTTTAATGATTGATCGTCCATTTGAATCTCGATTGTTACATGTGTTGGCCCAGCAGCATGCTGGTCGGTTTTGGCTAAATTTTATCGAATATACCATTACTTGAGCGCTTATCCCAGCGTAAAACCAGGCTTTTTCCATTCACTCAAGTTATAGTCATAATGTCTGGCTTTATAGTTAAAATATTTTAAGAAAAAAGCGAGCTGAAAATAAAAGCTCACAATGCCCAGAGGATATAAGAGCTTATATCAAAATGATTACGGGTTTTTTTAAATACGAATATAACTGAAACTAGTCATTAGTTAATCACGTATTTACAAGCTTGAGTTAAAAGTGATGAATAATGACTTAATTTAACTTCGTATATTGGTATAAGTCTAGTGTGTTGAGAAATGGTGATTTAAGATAGACAAAGCGACTACAGGCGCTGTTTCAGTACGCAGTATGCGTTCTCCAATGCACCAGTTTTTAAAGCCAGCATGATTGGCCATGTCTATTTCTGCTTCACTCAACCCGCCTTCCGGACCGATTAACAGTGCCAGATCTGTTTGAGCATCGGTTAAAACATTCTGCTGACGCTTATTGGGAGCAAGCACTAGCCGGGTTGCTGGTAAATTCTGCTGTAGCCAGTCTGTGAGTGGAACAGGGGGTAATATCTCTGGAATCCGGTTCATGCCACATTGCTCACAGGCTGCAATTACAACAGCTTGCCAGTGATCGAGCTTTTTTTGATCGCGATCGTATTTTAAGCGCATTTCACATCGTTCTGATGTTAACAGCTGAATGGTCGTAACACCCAGTTCTGTGGCTTTCTGAATGACATAATCCATTCGGTCACCTTTGCTCATGACCTGACCCAATACTGTTGTAAAAGGTGGAGTACGATCTGCCGGGTTAGACGACCTGATTGCAACAGATGCAGTTTTCTTGCTGATTTCTGTCAAATTCGCTTCAAATTCACCACCCCGTCCATTGAACAGGGTGGCACTGTCACCAATCTGTGCACGTAATACCTTCACCCAATGATGAAACACTGTTTCTGTAAGCTCAACTGTTGTTCCTACAGTTAAATCAGCTTCAATATAAAAACGTGGCATGAATGTATTACTCTTCAAAAAAGCAGATGATTAATTTAGCTCAGGCTAAACCCAGGTCAAGTACAAGCTGGCGGGTGGGTTCGGTCTGGTTCATTGAATAGAAATGCAGACTTGGTGCACCACCAGCAATCAGACGTTCGCAAAGCTTTAGCACGACTTCATGACCAAAGTCCTTAATTGCCACACTGTCATCGCCATAAGCAGAGAGCTGTTTACGAATCCAGCGAGGAATTTCTGCACCTGTGCCGTCAGCAAAGCGGATCAGGTTGCTGGCGTTAATGATGGGCATAATACCTGGTGCAATAGGAATATGAATCCCTTCCTTTGCAAGGCGATCCAAGAAATAAAAATAGGAATCCGGATTGAAGAAAAACTGGGTAATACCCGCATTTGCGCCAGCATTAACCTTTTCAATAAAGCGACGAATATCAGCATCAAAGCTTTCTGCCTGAGGATGCATCTCCGGATAGGCTGCAACTTCAATATGAAAGTGATCACCTGAATGTTCACGAATAAAACGTACCAGATCCTGTGCATATGGAAGTTCGCCCAGACCGACCTGACCGGATGGCAAATCACCACGCAGGGCAACAATACGTTTAATGTTTTGAGATTTATACAGATCCAGCAGCTCTGCTATACGTGCCTTATCATCCCCGATACAGGAAAGGTGAGGTGCTACCGGTGTACCCTTGCCATTAAACTCTTCAATTGCAGCCAAGGTACGTTCACGGGTGGAACCTCCGGCACCATAAGTCACCGAAAAGAATTCCGGATTCAAATGTTGAAGATCCTGGTGAACCAGTTTGAGCTTTTCTGCGCCAGCATCAGTTTTTGGCGGAAAAAACTCAAAAGAAATCGGAACACGTTTAGTCATTTTTCAAATCCTTTGTTTAATTTATAAATATGCCAGACAAAGAAAAGGGCAGGATGCCTAAACATCTGCCCTTAAGATATCTTAATATTTATAAGCGTCAGACTTGAACGGACCTTCTACCGGTACACCAAGGTAAGCTGCCTGCTCAGTGGTCAGTTGTGTCAGTACTCCACCAAAACCTGCAACCATTGCGGCAGCAACTTCTTCATCCAGTTTCTTCGGTAGCAGTTCTACACGGATTTTTGCTTGTTTTTGATCTTCTGGAAGATCAGCAAATTTCTCGGCAAACAGGTGCATCTGGCCTAAAACCTGGTTGGCAAAAGAACCATCCATCACACGAGATGGATGGCCTGTAGCATTACCCAGGTTCACTAAACGACCTTCAGAAAGAAGAATCAGATAATCGTTTTCATTTTCTGAACGATATACCTGATGTACCTGAGGTTTGACTTCAACCCATTTATAGCCACGCAGGTAAGCTGTATCGATTTCAGTGTCGAAGTGACCGATATTGCAAACCACTGCACCTGCTTTTAGTGTATCCAGCATCGCAGCATCACATACGTGGTAGTTACCGGTTGTAGTAACAATCAGATCAGTATTTTTGAGAAGATCTACATTAATATCTTCTTTATTACCGGTCTGAACACCATTTTTATATGGAGATACTACTTCATAACCATCCATGCAGGCCTGCATTGCACAGATTGGGTCAACTTCAGTTACGCGTACAATCATGCCTTCTTGACGAAGTGATTGTGCAGAACCTTTACCTACATCTCCATAACCGATGACAAGTGCACGGCGGCCAGAAAGCAGCATGTCTGTTGCACGTTTGATGGCGTCGTTAAGTGAGTGACGACAGCCATACTTGTTATCATTTTTAGACTTGGTTACGGAATCATTGACATTGATGGCAGGAACTTTGAGTGAACCGTCTTTCCACATTTCGAGTAGACGTGCAACACCCGTAGTAGTCTCTTCAGTAATACCATGAATTTTTGCAATCAGTTCAGGATACTTTTCATGTACAACAGCCGTTAAGTCACCGCCATCATCCAGAATCATGTTGGCATCCCAAGGTTTGCCGTTTACATTGATTTGCTGTTCAAGACACCACATGTATTCTTCTTCAGTTTCGCCTTTCCAGGCAAAAACAGGAATACCAGATGCAGCAATTGCAGCAGCAGCGTGGTCTTGAGTCGAGAAGATATTACATGAAGTCCAGCGAACTTCTGCGCCCAATTCAACCAGTGTTTCAATTAAAACAGCAGTTTGAATGGTCATATGGATACAGCCGAGAATTTTCGCGCCTGCCAGTGGTTTTGCTGCTGAATAGCGCTTACGCAGACCCATCAGGGCAGGCATTTCAGCTTCAGCAAGTTTAATTTCTTTACGGCCGTAATCAGCAAGTGAAATATCGGCAACTTTATAATCTGTAAATGAAGCAGTAACCGCGTTCATCAGGATCTCCTAGAAAAAATAGTATGGATCATTCAGTTCGCGGATGCCGTTGTTGGTAAGCTTGAACAGACATACCGATCGTCGAGCCTGGCGATTTTACATTTAGTGCCTGTAAAACGTCGCAGCATCCCTCGACTAGCGCAGTATTGTACTTGGATTCTAAAAACGTTCCAAGTTATAAGATGCAATATTATTTATTTTCCTTATACCAAGGTTTTGACTGGTCAAAAGTCTGCCTGTTTTGGTTGTAATCTTAAAAATTGCATTACAGTTTTTAATCTTATTACCAGTTATAAATCATGATGCAATTTGCACTTAAAATAAACATTATTTTTAATCCGAATAGTGAATACCCGACCTGCAGTTTTTTATATCAGATTTTAAAGTCCAGACGTGAAATCCGCTGTCAAAAAGCATCAATATCACTCTGCAAAATACATATATCTGCATAATATCCAGTCTCTTTTTAAGAGTAGAAGTTCTACAAATACTGTTTAAAGTGGTCAATAGCCCGAGCACGACTGTATTTTAAATCTACTATGGGTTTTGGATAGTGCAGTTGCTGGACAGTTTTACTTTCATAGGGTGCGTGAATTGTTTTAGCATCCAGATGTGCCAGTTCCGGTATCCATGTACGGATATATTGACCTTCAGGATCAAACTTTCTGGACTGACTGACCGGGTTGAAAATACGGAAATAGGGCACTGAATCCGTGCCGGTGGAAGCACACCATTGCCATCCCCCATTATTTGCCGCCAGGTCACCATCAATCAAATGCTGCATAAACCACTGTTCACCTTGGCGCCAGTCAATCAGAAGATTCTTACACAAGAACATGGCTGTAATCATGCGGACCCGGTTATGCATCCAGCCAGTGACCAATAACTGCCGCATTCCTGCATCTACAATTGGAATACCAGTTTGGCCTTGCTGCCAGGCAGTTAATGCAGTTTTATCATCGTGCCAGGGAATATTCCGAGCATTGGCTTTGAAAGGTAAATATTTTGCGACATTTGGAAACAGATAAAGAATATGCTGATAAAATTCACGCCATAGCAGCTCATCTAGCCAGATGCTCTGGCCCTCCTGTTCAGGCACAAAGTACCCGCTTTGATGCCGGAATAAAGCCTGTATACATTGGCGTATAGAAAGTACGCCAATATTCAAATAGGCAGAGAGCTGACTGGTTCCGGAGTGTGCAGGAAAGTCTCGCTCAATATGATAATGCTGAATATGATTTTCAAGAAATTGTTCAAGTAATGTATGAGCATAGTTTTCGCAAGCAGGCCAGAGCTGTTGAATGGATTCTGGAACAGGTATGTCAAAAAGCTGCCTGATATCTAGCACTGTCTGCTGAAACTGATCAAGAGCAGGGAGAGTTATAGGATTTTGAGCTGTAATTTCTGTATAACATTTTGGTAGCGCTATTTCTAAACGGCTATAACAGGCTTTTTTAAAGGCACCAAAGACCTGATAAGGCTGTCCATTTTGGTTGGTAATACTACCGAAAGGGAATAGAGTGCGGTCTTGGTATAAAGTCAAAGCAATACCGGATGTATCGAGCAGTTGCTGACAGTCCTGATCACGTTGCTGCTCGTTTATACCTGCCTCAATATGGGCATGTATTTGCTGAACGCTTAAACTTTGACAGCATTCAAGCAAAAACTCAGGAACTTCCTTCCAGAGAGGAATAGTTTGTATAATGATAGGGATATTGAGCTGTTTTAACTGTTCTTTTAAAACTTTAAGCTGTCTTAAATAAAGATCAATTTTGATCACGGCATCATCATGTTGCCGCCATTGAACTGGTGAAAGGGTAACAAGCGCAATGCAGGGACCAGTCTGTCTGGCATGCCATAATGCAGAATGGTCAACAATACGTAAATCCTGACGGAACCAGACCAGTTGATATGCAGACATAAAAGCCAGTAATTAAAATAACATTATGTTTATCATTAAGAAAAATATTTAAAAAATCAAGCTGAAGCTATTTCTAATACTGAAAAATAACTATAAAAAAAGCAAAGCCTGAGCTTTGCCTTTTTTGATCAGACGATCTTAGTGGTGGTGACCACCCGCGCCATGAACATGCCCATGATCAAGCTCTTCTTGAGTTGCATCACGGATATCAACAATTTCAACTTCAAAAGTCAGGTCTTGACCAGCTAGCGGGAAGTTCGCATCAACCAGTACGTTTTCGCCTTCAACTGCTTTAACAGTCACGATCTGAACACCGTCATCAGTTTGTGCTTGGAACTGCATACCAGGCTGGATATTATCTACACCTTGGAACATTTGAGCTGGAACTTCCTGTACAAGGTCAGGATTATATTCACCGTAACCTTCAGCAGCAGGTACATTTACAGTAAATTTCTCGCCTACTGTTTTACCAGCCAACGCATTTTCCAAACCAGGAATAATGTTACCCGCACCGTGCAAATAAGCCAGTGGTTCACCCTGAGATTGGTCGAGAGTCTCGCCCTCTGCATTGGTCAGTGTATAGTGGAATGAAACCACATGATTATTTGCAATAGCAGTCATATTATTGATCCAGTCAATTTTTTGAAGGGTACATCATAAGATGAAACACAGCGCTTTTAGAAGAAAAATCCTAAAAAAACTGTGATTTCGATCTTTTTGAAGCCAATTTATTCAATTATGGGGTTGTGTGATGAAATTTCAATGCAATTTTATTTTCGGCCGAATTCTTCGTGTAACAAAATCTCTCACTGTGAGTGCACCAGCCTGGTTGTAGCCATATATATTAGCCTGATGTAAGCGGTATAGTGAGATATACAAGCCTTTGGCGACCGATCCCTGGACATTTACCTGGCCCAAGAGTTGGCCCACAGCCTTATTCTGGCTTAATGAAATCAGTGAGCCCTTATCGGAAAAATGGAACATGGGTATTGGCCGCTCCGCAATACGGGCTGTTAAAGCTCTAACCAGAAAATTTGCTTGCTGGCTGGCAACCTGAGCACGGGGCCCAAGGGGTGGCTGGTCTGCTTCAAGTTGACAATGTGCACAATCACCGAAAGCAAAAATATCCGGGTAATTATAAGTCTGCAGGGTGGCATAGACTTTAATACGGTTTAAGTGATCTTTTTCAAAGCTTTCTAGCTGTTCAATGACCTGCGGTGCCTTGATACCGGCTGCCCAGATATTCAAATCAGTTTGCAAGGCACTTCCATCCTGAAAAGAGATATGGTCTTTAGCGACATGTTGTACTTTATGGCCAGTCAGGACTTCAATGCCTAGCGTTTTGATTTGTCGTAATGTATTTTCGGCCACTTTTTCTGGAAGGGCAGGCAAAATTCGGTCTGCTGCTTCAATCAAAGTAATTTTAACCAGATCAGGGTGTATATGATTCAGGCCATAACGGTAAAAATTTTCTTTAGCCTCGACCAGTTGTGCTGCAAGCTCTACACCCGTTGCACCAGCACCAATGATTGCAATATTAAGATGATTGGGCTGTTGGGAATACTGTGCATCCAGATAAGTGTTCAATAAATCTTTCTGAAACTGGTCAGCCTGAGCACGGTTGTCCAGGAAATAGCAATATTCTTTAGCTCCTTCGGTATTGAAATCATTTGATACCGAACCCACAGCAAGTACTAGCGTGTCATAGCTTAATGTTTTAAGGTTTTTGCCTGTAGCGGAGCAAAGCTGAATCTGTTTTTTCTCGGGTAATACATTACATAGACTGCCTGATACAAACTGGTAGTGATGTCTGGCGGCATGAGCAAAATAATTGACTTCCTCGCTATATGGGTCCAGCGTACCGGCAGCGATTTCATGAAGAAGAGGCTTCCAGATATGAGTAAGGTTCTGGTCAACTAGCGTGATTTTTGCTTTAGCTTGCTTGCCCAGACTATTGCCTAACCGGGTCACCAGTTCGAGGCCACCTGCGCCACCGCCGACCACGACGATATGATGTAATTCTTGAGCCATTTTATACCTGTTTATATTTTATTTCTAAGGAAACATAAAAAAAGAAGATGGCAAAACTATGCCATCTTCCTGATTGATTCTTTGTTATATTTATATGGGTTTATAGATTTTAACAGTTAAGAATTAAATACTTCTGGTGCAGTTTTCATCTCATCATTACTCATAAACGGAAATAAGCTGACCAACCATAAAAAGATTCTCTGAAAAAAATTAGCTTCTTCAATATGCACTTCATTTTCAATATCAAATGTGCTGATCAGCTGGTTATTCTGATAGACATGCACAGTTGCAAGTTTCATGACCTGCATTAACGGGGCAGTTAACTGCTTGGTATTCAGTTCAATATTGATATGAGTGTTGGTCGTCTGCAAGGGTTCGATGGTTTGCAATATACCATTACCCGTATTAAGCATAATACGCTGGGTTGCATTATCAAAAGTCTGTAGGTCAATTGCATAAGGCTGGTTATATAAAGAGGTCGTTATAATCTTCGGTTGGGCTGATTTTACCTTAAACATTTTTAAGGTTGACTTGACTACCGGCAGTTCACCAAGTAGTTGTTTATCTTTGATCGCAACTTCATCTCGCGTATATGCATAGCCCAGATTCAGCAACTTATAAGCTACCTCGGCACGTTTTACAGCACTGGTTGTACCCATAACTACCACAATCAGGCGGCGGTTAGGTAAATCTGCATTCATGGTAGGGCGACTGGCTGTAAGCGCAAGGTTATAACCCGCAGCTTTGGTAAAACCGGTTTTTAGTCCGTCTACTGTTGCATCCTGCTTGAGTAACAGATTGGTAGCACGATGAAAATGATTGTTATAGGTAAAGCTCTGCTGTTTGGAGTAATTTAGATAATCCGGTGTGTCATTTACCAGTGCCTGACCCAGCAGTGCCAGATCATGCGCAGTTGAATAATGCCCATCCATAGTAATGCCAGCTGGGTTGGTAAAATGAGTATTTTTCATTCCAAGCTTTTGAGCTTCCTGATTCATGCGTTCAATGAATGCAGGCACATTTCCAGAAATTCGCTCTGCTAAAGTCACCGCAGCATCATTGGCTGACATCACAATAAGACCAGCCAGAAGCTGATCAACTGAAATCTGCTCGCCTTCCTTCAGATACATCTGAGATTCATCCCACATGACCATTTTTACCACCGGGGTCGCAGTCAGAATTTCATTTCGATTCAGTTTCCCGTTCTCAATTTCCTTGAGGGCAATATAAGCCACCATCATCTTGGTAAGTGAAGCAGGTGAGCGCTGTACCTCACTATTATATTCGGCAATTATCTGTCCCGACTGCGGGTCCAGAATGCTCCAGGCTGCGGCTTCAACTGATTCAGGGACCACCTGAAGCAGGCGGGCGTTAGCCAGACTGGCACAGCACAAGCTAAATAAAATAAAGAGGTAAGCAAATATTCTCAACGGGAAGTACCTTTATATGCCGGATTGATCGCAGATGATGCGAAAAACACAGGCATGCTATGCCTTTTTTTTTCTGAATGCTAGCGACTTTTAAGGACAAATAAGACTTATCCGCATCACTTTGTAAAAAAATGCTAAGCTAAATGCTAATTTTTTTCTGTTGATCTTTTATTACGACTTATGTTGCATTATCAAATCGAGTTCGATGACTATCGCCAGCACCTGATTCACGTAACTTTACGCTTCTTGGCCAATCCAAATCAGGTCCTGTGGTTACCGACCTGGATTCCGGGCAGTTATTTGATTCGTGAGTTCTCAAAGCATATCGAAGCAGTGAAAGCCTATGATGAAGCAGGCCGGATTTTAAACATCAGTAAGACTGAAAAAAATAAATGGCGCCTGTTTAATACAGACCATGAGCTGATTACGGTTGAATATGATGTGTATGCCTATGATCTTTCAGTTCGCGGAGCTTATGTTGACCAAACCCGTCTTTACGTAAATCCGGCCTGTGTTTGTCTGGGGCTGGAGGGGCAAGAAGACACAGCTATTGAGGCTGAGGTATTTTTACCGGAAGAGTTGAAACACTTTCAGCTTGCCACCGCTTTAAGCTCTAAGACACTAGTTCGAGGCCGTTATACCTTAAAAGCCAAGAATTATATGGAGCTTATTGATGCACCATTTGAACTGGCAGAGCAGACCCGTTTCAGCTTTAAAGCACAAGGCATTCCACATGAGTTTGTGGTATCCGGCAAACATGCAATGAATGTTGAGCGCATGCAGCAAGATATTGAAAAAATCTGTGCGACAGAAATTTCCATGTTTGGCTCAGCGCCGTTTGAACATTATACCTTTATGACCATGGCTACAGGTAACAGTTATGGTGGTCTTGAACATCCGAACAGTACCAGTTTAATTACTCCACGTGATGATTTGCCTAAGGCTGATGAGCCTGAAGAACCCTCCAAGGATTATCAGCGCTTTTTAGGACTGTGCAGCCATGAATATTTTCATTCATGGCTGGTCAAATTTATACGTCCAGAAAACTTTACTGACTATGATCTGAACAAGGAAGGTTACACTTCACTGTTATGGATTTTTGAAGGATTCACTTCTTATTATGACGATCTCATTTTATTGCGTAGCGGCGTAATCAAGCAGGAATCCTATTTAGAATTACTCAAAGCCCAGATAGACCGCTATTTACAAAATCCGGGCCGTTTTGTGCAGACCGTGGCAGAGTCAAGTTTTGATGCCTGGGTGAAATTTTACCGTCAGGATGAAAATTCAAACAATGCGGGCACCAGCTATTACAATAAAGGCTGCCTGGTAGCACTATGTCTGGATCTGGGCCTGCGTTTACGTGGTTCGAGCCTCGACGCTTTAATGCGTAAGTTGTATGAAAACACTCAAAACGGCATACAGGTAAATGAACGTACTATTTATGATTTGTGCGAGCAGTTGACTGGTGATAAGTGGATTGAACAGATTAATCATCTGATTAACACGACTGATTAATTGCCACTTGAGCAGCTCTTGCCGGAGTTTGGTCTTAGTTACAGTTTGAAAAATGACAAGTCTCTGCCATTTGGTTTAAAACTGGCAGATAAAGCCGAAGGGGTAATTGTGCAGACTGTACGCCGTGATGGAGTCGGTGCAAAAGCAGGACTTTCTGCCCATGATATTATCATTGCAATTGATGGTTTAAAAGCCACCACTAAACTGATTGAAAAATATGCAAAACAGCAAGGAAATTATAGCTTGCTTGCTTTCCGTCGTGATGAGCTGATGCAGTTTGAAGTGCAAGGTGGTTCTACAGATCTAACTGCTGTAGAGCTAAAAGTAGATAATCAAGCCAAGATTGAAACTTGGTTAAATGCCTAACAAGTGCTACATATCACTTGAACCGGTACTCATGTACCGGTTTTTTATATTCTGTAATTTTAAAATTAGATATAGTTCGTTTTATCTTATAGAGAGAACTTATTGTTTAGTAGAGCAAATCTTAAAATAGGATCTGCTTGATATAAACTATAAGAAATAGCTCATCATTTTATAAATAGAGTTTAGACATCAAGCCGTAATATATTTGCTCTAGCTTGTAAGCAACTTAACTTGATAGTATTTCTTGGCGAAATAACAGTTTTGATGAATTGTATAAAAAGTAGTCGGTGCTTAGGAAGGTAATATTATATTTTACCTAAACTAACCATATTTCATAGTAAAGCTTTTAAGCTATACACTACTATTTCGTATCGAAATGTCGTTATCACAAGATCTTGCGTTGACTGAAAGGTCATGAGGGCTGATACTCTCAAGGTTTATTTAAGCATTTCGGTTTAAAGGGGCAGGGCCAAAAGCTCAATCCTTAAACACTCAATCCAACGCAAGGGGCTATATATGGCTGGTGGAAAGTCAACTATCATTTACACACTGACTGACGAGGCGCCACTGCTGGCGACCTATTCGCTACTGCCGATCATTGAGACCTTTACTAAGCCGGCCGGTGTTAAAGTTGTTAAAACTGACATTTCTGTGGCTGCACGCGTGCTCGCTGAATTCTCGGACTACCTCAGTGAAGAGCAGAAGGTAGTAGACAATCTTGCAGAGCTAGGTCGTCTTACCCAAGATCCAGATACTAATATTATCAAGCTTCCAAATATCAGTGCCTCTGTTGCGCAGTTGATCTCGTGTATCAAAGAGCTTCAATCAAAAGGTTATGCAATTCCGGATTATCCAGAAAACCCGGTAACCGAAGAAGAAAAAGCAATTAAGGTACGTTACAGTAAATGTTTGGGTTCTGCAGTAAACCCTGTACTACGTGAAGGTAACTCTGACCGTCGTGCACCAGCTGCAGTCAAAAACTATGCGAAAAAACACCCGCACTCTATGGGTGAATGGAAGCCTTGGTCACAAACCCATGTTTCACATATGCAGGAAGGGGACTTCTACCACGGCGAAAAGTCAATGACACTTGACCGTGCGCGTAATGTAAAAATGGAATTGATCACCAAGTCTGGTGAAACCATTGTTCTGAAGCCAAAAGTAGCGCTTCAAGATGGCGAAATCATCGACTCAATGTTCATGAGCAAAAAAGCGCTTTGTGACTTCTATGAAAAAGAATTAGATGATTGTAAAGAAGCTGGCATCCTGTTCTCTTTACATGTAAAAGCGACCATGATGAAAGTATCACACCCGATCGTATTCGGTCACTGTGTGCGTATTTACTACAAAGATGCATTCGAAAAGCACGGTAAACTGTTTGACGAGCTAGGCATTAACGTTAACAACGGTATGGCCGGTCTTTACGAGAAAATTGAAACTTTACCAACCTCTGTACGTGAAGAAATTATTGCTGACCTGCATGCTTGTCAAGAGCACCGTCCAGCGCTTGCGATGGTTGATTCTGCAAAAGGGATCACTAACTTCCACTCACCAAATGATGTCATTGTCGATGCTTCTATGCCGGCAATGATCCGCGGTGGCGGTAAAATGTGGGGCGCTGATGGCAAACCTTATGACTGTAAAGCAGTAATGCCTGAATCGACTTTTGCACGTATCTATCAGGAAATGATTAATTTCTGTAAGTGGAATGGTAATTTCGATCCACGTACGATGGGTACGGTACCTAACGTTGGTCTGATGGCGCAAAAAGCTGAAGAATACGGTTCCCATGACAAGACATTCGAGATTCCTGAAGCGGGTATCGCAAACATCACTGATCTTGAAACGGGTGAAGTGCTGATGTCTCAGAATGTGGAAAAAGGTGATATCTGGCGTATGTGCCAAGTGAAAGACGCGCCAATCCGTGACTGGGTAAAACTGGCTGTAAATCGTGCACGTAACTCAGGTATGCCGGCTATCTTTTGGCTTGACCCATACCGTCCACATGAAAATGAGCTGATCAAGAAAGTCCAGAAATACTTAAAAGATCATGATACGACTGGTCTGGATATCCAGATCATGTCTCAAGTACGTGCAATGCGTTATACGCTTGAGCGCGTAGCTCGCGGTCTGGATACTATTTCAGTAACAGGTAATATTTTACGTGACTACCTGACTGACCTGTTCCCGATTATGGAACTGGGTACATCAGCGAAAATGCTGTCTATTGTGCCATTAATGGCTGGGGGCGGTATGTATGAAACGGGTGCTGGCGGTTCTGCACCAAAACATGTTCAGCAGTTAGTTGAAGAAAACCACTTACGCTGGGATTCTTTAGGTGAATTCTTGGCACTGGCTGTTTCTTTAGAAGAAATGGGTATCAAGGAAGGTAATGACCGCGCCAAGCTGTTAGCCAGAACACTTGATGAAGCTACTGGTAAACTGCTCGATAATGATAAATCTCCATCACGTCGTACTGGTGAACTGGATAACCGCGGTAGTCACTACTATTTATCACTATATTGGGCTCAGGCACTTGCTGCACAGGACGAAGATGCTGAACTTAAAGCAAAATTTGCTCCACTGGCCCAAGCCTTAGCTGAAAATGAAGAGAAGATTATTGCCGAGCTTGCACAAGTGCAGGGTCAACCAGCTGATATTGGTGGCTATTACGCTATTGATCAGGCAAAAGTAAATGCAGTAATGCGTCCAAGTACCACATTCAATAATGTAATTTCGAGCGTTGCTGTTTAACATTGTATAAAGCCGGATAACCTGCTGATAATATAAAAGCCAGTGCACATGCACTGGCTTTTTTAATCAAATACTAAAAAAACTTTTATAGAATGAATTTTTCTACACGCTAAGAATATCATTGTTATTTTTAGCTTTTATGTTTTAATCAGATTTATAAGATAGAACTCTAAACATTATTACTCTTATCTTTATTCCCTAAATGCTTGAGTCTGTAAATTGTTTTTAAGCAAATTTCCTGCGCAGATCATAAGGCGCATAATGATCATCAAATAATAAATAATTGCGGAAATGACTACCCAGTGGGCAGATCAGATCTAGATCGGCAATATAAGGAAAACGTTCATCTGTATAAAAGGGCTGATTTGCTGGCTGGCGCTGTATAAGATGATTGTGTAAATACTTTTCAATCAACAAGTTATTGTGTTCGGGATTCAGGCAGACTGACCGTACAATCCGACCGCTCTGAATTGCTTCAGAAAGCATGGTACTACTATCTTCAGTCACAAAAATATATTTGCTTCTCGCAACCAGATGTTCAATTGGTGTAGTGTCATTTATAGACACAAATTGTAGTCCTGAGGTCTTGAGATATTTTTTAATTCGGCTATTAAAGGCAGGCGTACGCCTCGAGCAAACAATATAGCCCTGGATATTATAAGCCTGCACAAAAAAATCAAAATGACGGATAATGTTAAGATAGTCTGCTTGTGTAAAGGGATATTCGTGGGTAGGGCCGCCCAATAGCAAACTTGCCTCACCACAGTGAGGTTGAGCACGGAGTTCAATAAATTTTTTCCTGACCGGAAGGGTAGGTAAAATAATCTGTTCAACCTGAGTAGGTTGAGCCAATGCGCTAATGGTCCAGTGAATTAAGTGTTCATTAAAACTACCTATATCACCTGAAAATGCCAAAGGGATATCGAACTCTTGCGACAGATAAGCTGAATACAACAGATTGGACATACCTGAACACACAATCAACCGATACTGGGCAATATGCACTGGGGCCGCTCCAAATATTAGCTTTGCCATTACACCAAATAATCTAGGAAACCAAGAAAGACGCTTTAATAGGCTGACCATAGAGTTGCCCAGATTTACTGGAACTTTTAAGGTTTCATAAGAATTTCTAAACTGTTGTTCAAGAATCTCTCCAATTGCAAGAGAGGGGTTTAAATGACCAGTACGACCATCATGCACTACCAAAATTTGGGATTGGCCCGAAAGTTCTCTGATCATCCGTTCTATCCTGTGATTAATCTATTGAGCACAGAATAAACAAAAAAATGGTAGCTAGATGCAGGAAAAATTTATATAAATGTCAGATTTAACAGACTATTGTATCTCAAATTACAATTTTAAGAGTTTTAGATTGCAACAATCCAGCCTTTTGTAAGTACTGCATATATATGTAGCTCAGCCTTTATCATTATTCTCCGTGTCTATAGCAGTGATATGTTTCAACAAGAAATTTTTATAGAATAGCGCTATAAAATACAGCTTCTAAAATAATTTATAAAATTAAAAAAGAGCAGAGAATTATATGATTATTCAACTGCTCTTAACTCTAATTAACCAAAGCGGTTAGATCGACGAATTTTTCCTGGACGGGTAGTCCCATTAGTCTTGCGACGTGGCTTCGCCTCACCTTCTTCTGTTTGCCATACGCGTTTTGTTCCGCCGGATGGTAACTTTTTACCTGCTTTGTTTGCCCCTTTGTCTTTAGGCTGTTCTTTATTAAATTTGGACTTGCCATCTTTCTGTTCAAAGGGCTTTTTTGCTGCACTACGTGGTGCACTGCGGCCTGTATAAGGTTTATCTGCAGGCACATCTTTAAAGTCCGGATAAAGCAGAGGCTCAATTTCAACCTGCTCACCTGGTTGGAGACCAAGTTTTACCAAGTCAATAGTGCCAATTTGTGTGCGAATCAGACGTAAAGTCGGAAAGCCTACTGCAGCTGTCATACGGCGTACCTGCCGGTTTCGGCCTTCACAGATTTGCAGCTCAACCCAGGTGGTAGGAATGCTGGCACGAAAGCGCACAGGAGGATCGCGGTCCCATAACCATTCCGGCTGCTCAACCTTACGGGCTTTGGCTGGTAAAGTCATACCATCTGCCAGTTCGACCCCTCGACGTAACTGCTCAAGAGCTTCTTCTGTAATATCGCCATCAACTTGTGCCAGATAGGTTTTAAACTTTTTATTCTTGGGATTAGTAATGAACTGATTCAAACCACCATGATCGGTGAGAAACATTAAACCTTCTGAGTCCAAGTCTAAACGACCGGCCAGCCGTAATTCAGGATCATGAATAAAATGGGAGAGTGTTAAATGCTTAGAGTCTTCACGAAACTGTGAAAGCACATCATAAGGCTTATTAAAAATGATAATTTTCATAGGGAATTTCAACTTCAGTGTATACAACAAAAAATAACGACGTTTTATTTAATAGAGAAATGTTGTTATTTCTCGTATAAATCTCAACCAAGCCCTAAGATCGATTAAAGTATATCATGTAAGGAAAGTTGAAGAGTGTGCCTGCATGGCATACATTTTATTCGTCAGCTACATAAGGGAGAACCTGCACAATGGGTTATCAGAAGATCGTAGTTCCTGCAGATGGTAATAAAATTACAGTCAATGCAGACCTGTCACTGAATGTACCAAACCATCCGATCATTCCTTTCATTGAGGGTGACGGTATTGGTGTGGATATTACACCAGCAATGAAAGCAGTGGTAGATGCTGCGGTTTTAAAAGCTTATGGTGGCAAACGTTCGATCGAGTGGATGGAAGTATATTGCGGTGAAAAAGCCAATAAAATTTACGGCACTTATATGCCTGAAGAAACATTCGAAGCCCTGCGTGAATTTGTTGTCTCAATTAAAGGCCCTTTAACCACGCCGGTTGGTGGCGGGATCCGCTCACTAAACGTCGCATTACGCCAGGAACTGGACCTGTATGTCTGTGTACGTCCAGTACGCTGGTTCGAAGGAGTACCTTCACCTGTCCAGCATCCTGAATTAACAGATATGGTGATCTTCCGTGAGAACTCGGAAGATATCTATGCCGGAATCGAGTGGAAAGCCGGTTCTCCGGAAGCTAAAAAAGTTATAAAGTTTTTAAAAGAAGAAATGGGTGTAACCAAGATCCGTTTTGAAGAAAATTGTGGTATCGGTATTAAGCCTGTTTCTAAAGAAGGTACGCAGCGTCTGGTACGTAAGGCTATTCAGTTTGCAATTGATAATGATAAACCGAGTGTAACGCTTGTGCACAAGGGTAATATCATGAAATATACTGAAGGTGCATTTAAAGAGTGGGGCTATGAAGTTGCACTTGAGCGCTTTGGTGGTGAACTGCTAGATGGTGGTCCGTGGGTTAAAATTAAGAATCCTAAGACTGGTAAAGATATTATTATTAAAGATGTCATCGCTGATGCATTCCTGCAACAGATCTTAATGCGTCCGGCAGATTATTCTGTGATTGCTACGCTGAACCTGAATGGGGACTACATTTCTGATGCACTTGCAGCAGAAGTTGGAGGCATTGGTATTGCGCCCGGTGCAAATATCGGTGGGGCAATTCAAGTATATGAAGCGACTCATGGTACTGCGCCTAAATATGCCGGACAGGATAAAGTCAACCCGGGTTCAATCATTCTTTCTGCTGAGATGATGCTGCGAGATATGGGCTGGATAGAAGCTGCTGATCTGATTATTAAAGGAATTGCTGGCGCTATTGCGGCCAAGACTGTGACTTATGATTTTGAGCGTCTAATGCCAAATGCAACACTTCTGCGCTGTTCTGAATTCGGACAGGCAATTATTGAAAATATGGGCGAGTAATTTCTATTTTCCCCAATAAAAACCCGCGACAATCGCGGGTTTTTACTAGAAATCTATAACTCCAGATTTGCTTCTTCTACAGAGACTGCTTTACCGATACTATAAAAGTGTCCTCCTGCTACATGGTGAATGGTTCGCCACTCTTCATCTGCATCTTCAAAGTGCCAGCGGCCCTGACTGAAAACCCTATTATCTGCATAGGCTGCAATAACCTTTCCAATAAACAGATCATGTGCCTGCTGGATATGGGGTTCCGGAATTAATTCACACAGTAACCATGCTGAACAGTCTGCAACCACGGGAAGATCGGAGTTTTCAAACTGGAACAGCTCAACCTGACAAATCTCCAGCTTATTAGGTTCAGTCATCTTGCTGGTAGTGCCGAGTTTGTATACGAGTTCCAGTTGTTTAAGAGTGGGAATCTGTAAGGCGAAATAACCCGAATTCTCAATAAGCTGCCGGGTTTTTGTGCTTTTATCCAGCACTACAGTCACTTTAGCTGGATCGAACTCAAGTGCACATGCCCATGCAGCAGCCATCACATCTGTCTCTTTATGGTCTTTACTCGAGACTAAAACAGTAGGACCATGTGTCAGCAGACGATAAGCTTTCTCTAGGGGAACATGTTGAATGTGTGGATTTAACATCTGCATTCTCAGTAAAACAATTTTGCCCAGCCTAGCAGAAAAAGCCTTAAGATACAGAGCAAAGAACGTAGGAAAAATCTTATGAAAATGTATCAGGTTGATGCTTTTAGCATAGAACTTTTTAAGGGAAATCCGGCTGCTGTGCTTGTATGTGAAGAGTGGTTAGATGACAGGATTATGCAAAACATTGCATTGGAGAACAACCTTTCAGAAACTGCCTTCGTCAAAATAATAAATGATGAAAATTATGAGATTCGCTGGTTTACCCCAAGTGTTGAAGTGGATTTCTGTGGTCATGCTACCTTAGCCAGTAGTTTTGTTCTTTTTAAAGATTTTACCACCACAAAAACGATTCATTTTCATGTAAAAGACCTAGGAGTCTTTATTGTCACACAAGGACAAGATGGCAAAATCACCATGAATTTTCCAGTACGTGTACCTGAGCCCTTGCCAGATTATCCTGTCTTGTTAAATAAGGTAGTAGATTGCCCTTTTAATGAAGTTTATGTAAACCAGCAAGCTTTTATTTTGGTCTGTGAATCTGAACAGGCTGTACGTGATGCAAAACCAGATTTTAATAAAATTAAAGAATTGGCAGTAGCCTATCAGCGCAGCACAGCAATCACTGCCGCTGACCTTGATATTTCCATTACCAGCAAGGCACAGCATTATGATTATATTGCTCGTTATTTTGCACCGCATAAAGGGATTGATGAAGACCCTGTAACAGGTTCCATGCATACTGGTCTTGCTCCACTCTGGGCCGATAAACTTTCAAAACGGCAACTGGTTGCCTATCAGGCTTCTGCTCGCGGCGGATTACTGTACTGTGATTTAAAAGATAATCAACGTATAGAAATTTCTGGTTATGCGAAGCTATATATGGTTGCAGAAATCTTTTTAGACTAGAGATATACTTTTCAACCTGGAAATTATCATTCAAGGTTCTCGGCCTCGGGAACCTTTTATTTTTATATTTTGCTTGTTTAATAATTTTTACTGTAGTAATTAAAAAATGCTTTTATTTATACCGCAGACTGAACAGATTAAATAAAGGGTAAATATAGGCTCTATAATAAATGCATGAAAATAGCTTGGTTATTAATATAGTAATTAAAATCATTTGTCTATAATTTTTATTCCAATCTAATATCTAAAAAACCGAAATAGCCAGCTAGAGCTTTAAATAGATTCTTGATATCAGAATTTACTAAAACTATCAGGAAGATAAATAAGTATAGCGATTTGATCCTTTCATCAAATTAGTCTTCATTTAAACTGCTAATTATATATTTAAAAATAATTAAGCATTACAAACAGATCGGTAGTAATTTTGATGCTATAAAATTGTTAAAAAGGCTAGGTGTTTAAGACAGACTATAGTCAAATATGCCACCTTAAAAGAATGCACCGGCAACTAGATGGAGTTTGGGAATGAATATACCCCTAATCATTAATATTGTGGTTTTTATCGGGTTGATATTTTTGCTTGCCCAAACACGCAAAACTACATGGAGCCTGTCTAAAAAAGTACTTGCTGGTCTTGTTCTGGGAGTTATATTTGGACTCGGATTACACGCCGTGTATGGCGCAAACCACCCAATTCTAGCCGAATCTATCAGTTGGTTTAATATTGTGGGCAATGGCTATGTGAAGTTTTTGCAAATGGTCGTGATGCCACTGGTCTTTGTTTCTATCTTAGGAGCTGTGGCAAAACTACATCAGGCTTCGTCATTAGGTAAAATCAGTTTCTATTCAATTGGAACCTTATTGTTTACCACTTTAATTGCGGCCCTAGTCGGGGTTTTCGTAACCAATCTATTCGGTTTAACTGCTCAGGGTCTGGTACAGGGAGCGGCCGAAACGGCCCGTTTAAATACTATTCAGTCTGATTACGTTGGAAAATTAACCGATTTAAGTGTGCCACAATTGATTTTATCGTTTATTCCGAGTAATCCTTTTGCCGAGTTGACCGGAGCTAACCCGACCTCAATTATCAGTGTGGTGATTTTCGCCATATTCTTAGGTATGGCTGCATTAAACCTGATGAAGGATGATGTGGTAAAAGGCCAGCGAATTCTGAATGCTATTCAGACTTTGCAAGCTTGGGTAATGAAACTGGTACGTTTGGTTATGACTTTAACACCGTATGGCGTTTTTGCTTTAATGACAAAAGTAGTAGCCAGTTCTAACCTTGCTGATATTCTGAATCTGGGTGGTTTCCTGATAGCCTCATATGTGGGCTTGGCCATCATGTTTGCTGTACATGCTGTTATTTTACTTCTTACTGGCATTTCTCCAGTAAAATTCTTTAAAAAGGTAGCACCTGTACTGACATTTGCCTTTCCCAGCCGATCAAGTGCGGCCAGTATTCCTTTGAATATTGAAGCGCAGACTCGCCGGTTGGGCGTTCCAGAGTCGATTGCCAGTTTTTCAGCCTCCTTTGGAGCCACGATTGGTCAAAATGGCTGTGCAGGTTTATATCCAGCCATGCTGGCAGTGATGGTCGCACCAACTTTAGGAATCAATACTCTAGATCCCATGTGGATCGCATCACTGGTCGGAATTGTGACTTTAAGTTCAATCGGTGTAGCCGGAGTGGGTGGCGGGGCAACTTTTGCAGCGCTGATCGTATTGCCGGCTATGGGCCTGCCAGTAACTTTGGTGGCGCTCCTGATTTCTATCGAGCCTTTAATTGATATGGGCCGGACTGCATTAAATGTAAATGGTTCAATGACAGCCGGTATTGTTACCAGTCAACTGATGGGCCAGACCGATAAAAGTATTTTAAATAGCCGTGAAGAAATTGAACTGGCACATCATTAATATTGCTATACCAAGATATTTACAGGCATATTTTCTATACACTGAGCCGTTGAAATAAGCGGCTATTTTTTTAGAATAGGCTGTTAAATATAACAATCATTACCTATGATGATGAATAAATAGCTTCACTGAGCTGAAATAATTGGAATAATTATGTTAACGCGGTTTAAGACTCTTACTCTCTCATTATGTCTTCTCGGTTTAAATACAGCAGTATTTGCACAGCCGGTTCTGGTTAAATCCCAACAAAAAATCGAGGAATACAAACTGGACAATGGCTTCCGTGTTGTACTTGCCCCGAATGATAAAGAAAATAAAGTTTATATCAACACAATTTATTTGACCGGTTCCCTGAATGATCCGCAAGGAAAAGGAGGGCTGGCTCATCTTTTGGAACATTTGGCTTTTAAAGGTACTCAAAATGTAAAAGGTGAGGAGTTTCAGCGGCGTCTGGACCAATATACATTAATGACAAATGCCAGTACTGACTATTACTCCACTCGTTACCTTAATATTGTCCGACCTGACAGCAAAGCCCTGAATGAAGTTTTGTATCTTGAAGCAGAGCGAATGGATAAGCTGGTACTACAGCAAAAGTTTGTTCCCTCTGAAATCGAGATTGTAAAACGTGAGCGCGAAATCCGTCTGGACCAGCCCTTCGCCGTGCTCATGGACCAAATGTGGAAATCTGCTTATGGCAACCAGTATCTTGGGCGATTACCAATTGGAGATCTAGAAGAACTTAAATCAATCCGAATGGATGAGCTTAACCGCTTTTACCGTACCTGGTATGCGCCTAACAATGCAGTCATGGTCATTGCCGGAAAATTTGACAAGGCAGCCATATTAAAAACGATTGATCAGCAGTTCAGTCCAATTCCAGCACGTTCAGTGCCTGAGCAGGTTAAAGTGCCAAAACTGGACTCGACCCAGATCAAGAACCGTAATTTTATTGTCAGAAAAGGCAGCGATCTGGCCAAGTTCCATATTTATATGGATGGAAAAAATACCAAAATTCAGCCGGCACTGGCATTGGCACCATATTTGTATACCATGCAGCCAAGCGGTCATCTTTACCAGAGTATGGTCGAATCCGGATTAAGTACTGCTGTCCAGTCTACTACCTGGTTAGATCAGGATTTTAATCTGGTCTTTATGGGAGCTATTTATGCGCCAAGTCATGATGAAAATAAAGTTGAAAATACTTTGCTTTCCAGTGTAGAGAAAAACCAGAATTTCAATGATACAGAGCTAAAACGGGTTCAAAGTCTGATGCAGAATCAGGCAGACAGTATTATGAACAATGCGACTGCTATTGGTTCACGGCTCAGTGATTATGTTGTTTCAAGTCAGGGTAACTGGAACCAGTATTTCAATGATTTACAGGCCGTGCGTAATTTAAACACTGCCGAGCTGAACCAGACCCTGAAAAGCTTTCTGGTACCGCAACACCGGATTTCAGGTGACATCAAGCCTACACCAGAAGAACAGAAAAAGGCACTGGAACAAAAGCAGGCTGTCGAGCAGCCAAAAACACTTAATCAGCAGGCAGTATCAGCTGAACCCTTGCTTGATGCCAGTGTTTACAAGCAACAGGTTACCCAGTATCTGACTAACTCGAAACAGCTTCTGGACCAGGCTGAAAAGAAAATTCAGCGGGGAACCCTCAAAAATGGCATGCAATATGCGCTGTTTCCAACCGCTACTCGTGATGACAAAACTTACGCCACTATTACCCTGCAATTCGGTGATGAGAAAACGCTTTTTGACCGTGGGGAAACTCTGGAACTGATGGCTTATCTGCTACTAAGAGGAACAGATCAGTACAGTTTACAAGACATTGCAGACCGTTCGATAGAAGCCGGAGGTCAGGCCAGTGCCAGTGCGGATGAAAACGGTATTGTGATCCGGATACAGGCAAAAAAAGAAAAATTTGATGATTTTTTCAGATTTGTAATTGAGTTGCTGAAGAAACCTAAATTTGAACAGTCACAGTTTGATCTGATCAAATCACAAACTCTCGCTACTCTGGACAGGCCTTATACTGAACCTGATACCGTTGCTGCTTTAACTATGGCACGTTTAATTGAAATTTATCAACCGGGCGACCTGCGCTATCATTTTGAACCCGAACTGGCGAAATCCAAAATACAGACCGCCAAAGTAGAGCAGGTCAAACAGCTATATCAGCAGTTCTTTGCTATGGACCATGCTCAGGTCGCAGTTACTGGTGAATTTAAGCCTGAACAGATTAAAAAACTGTTGCAGCGTGAACTGGGTAACTGGAAGGGGGGCCAGCCTTATAAAAAGCTGACCTCTGAACATAGGGTATATCAAGCACAAAAAGTACATGTGCTTTCTGAGCAGCGTGAATTTGGCAACTACCAGAGCATACTGACTTTTCCGGTAGGGGTGGACCATCCTGATGCACCTGCACTGATCATCTTTAGCCATATTTTGGGCAATTCTCAGTTATCATCACGCTTGGCACAAGAGCTACGTGAAAAGAATGCACTGGTCTATGGTTTTGGTAGTGATTTACAGCTTGATCCGGATGCAGCGGTTGGAGGTTTAAGTATTGAAGCAAATTATACAGCCGGCCGTTCTGCACAGGTGTCACAGTCGGTACATAAAGTACTGGATGATCTTCTGAAGCAGGGCGTAACCGAGCAGGAACTTGAAGCAGCCAAAGCTGATATTATGAAACAGCGCGTTACTGCACTGGAAGATGAACGTAATATCCATGGCATGCTAAATAGCCAGCTGGAGCGCGGCAAAAGAATGGAAAGCCGTGCAAAGCGTGATATGGCTATTGCCGGTTTGAATAAAGCTGATATTGATGCAGTAATTCGTAAATACATCAAGCCGGAGCACTTGGTTGAAGTGATGGCAGACCAGTATGGTCAGCCTCAGAAAGGCTCCTAAATGAAATATGAAATAAGCCGGTTATGGCTTATTTCATCTTAAAGAATATAAATGTATACGCAGGTTGGCTATCAAAAGCCAGCCTGTTTTTTACAGACGGTAGAATTGCCGTGCATTATCATAAAAAATATTTTTCAAAGCGCTAGCATTATAACTTGCCACAATATCACTATAAGCATCGATCAGATTAACCAGACTGGTGCTTACTTTATCCATGGGAAAATTGGAGCCAAACATTACCCGGTAGGTCCCGAAACTCTTGAGTGCGTGTAGAATCATTGGACTAAGCAGATCGATCATTTGCTGTTTGGTGGCCAGACGTTTATTTTTATGAAATTGATGTCCTAAAACCGGCATCATTAGTCCGGACATTTTGGTATAAACATTTGGGCAGGTAGCAAGTTCTGCAATATCTTCCTGCCATTGATAAAAAATATTGTCACGACCGGTCTGGGTCAGTCCGGTATTTTTTCCGACTTTTCCAAATATACCCGCAGGTGTTCCAAGATGATCCAGAACAATCGAAGTTTCTGGAAACTGGCGTGCCAGCTGAATCAGGTCTTGAAGCTGGGTAGAGTAGACCCAGGCATCAAAACTGAGCTGGTGTTGAGCCAACTGCTCAAATCCCTTTAAGAATTTTTTATCAGTATAAAGATGGGGCTGATCTGCCCATGCCAGAATACCTTTATCTTCATGTACAGCTCCCATTCGGCGTATACCGCGCAGCCGTGAAGAATTCTTTGCATGGAGTTTGAGAATCTTTTTAAAATTACTCTGACACGGATCAGCTGTTGCCACAATGGCACCGAGTTGAGTACGGGTTGTATCAAAAGGCAAGGATTCAATAAAACGGGTTTCGCCGACTACTCCTTTACCTCGGTCATCATGCCAGTGAGCTTCGATATGTACCACCTGCTCAGCCTGGTAGGGACCAAGATCCTGCTGGTAATTCTGGGGGAGGTAAGGAGAAGTTACATAGACAGTTTGACCTAAACTCTCGATCAGTTCTTTAGGTTTAACCAGGCGTATAACTTTGTCGAGTACAGCCGGATACCTACCAAAAACTTTAACTGCCATACGGGCACTATGTGGAGTGTTGAGTGGATCCCACTGGTGAATATGTGAATCAATAAAATTAAAACCCAGATCTTGCATAATCATTCCATGTTGTTTTTATTTCTGAATATCCTGAGCACAGATTATGATGAATCATCTTTTTATTCTAGATAAATCTGTAAATATAAAAAAAGCCCCGCAGGGCCTAAACAATGATTTCAATGGTCATGCTTGTGATCATGTTTATGAGTATGAAACTCCTCATTTTTACGAAAACGCAAATAGTTTTCAAACTGTTCGCAATATTCATCAAAGTTATCTTCCAGCATCATTTGAAACTGCTGAATCAGATAAGACATAACCTGTTCTTTCGCTTCACGCATCTCGTTGCCATCTTTAAAATTGTTAGCTGCAACCCATGTGTTAAAACGGGCCGCAGCAAATAACATGGCCGCACTAACCTGACCACGAAGTTCTGCAGGATTGGCTTTTTCACCTTTGGGAGGACGGCAAAATTCATTGGCCTGTCTAATAAATTCATCGGCACGTTCAAAGAAAGCAGCATTTAACACTTCTTCTTCGGTAACATCCGTTGCTTGAATCTTTTGAGACATGACATTTTCCAACTCAAAAATTTAATGTTCTATTATAGGCAAAGCCTTGCAGAAACTGAACCTTTGTCTTAATCTAAAAATAGCCTAAGCCTAGAATGAGGTAAACTCATGCAAGATGCCATTGCTGTACAAAGTCTGAAAAGTGACATAGCTTTATTACGCCAGCATATATGGCCACCTAATCACCTAGAACATGTGGAAAGCTTGCCTATTTACTATGGTTCAAAATCTGAAGTGGCAGAATATTATCAGCAGTGGCGAGGCTTAATCGAGCGTGCTCAAGAAATGTTCCAGCCTTTTATGGAAGATGAAATCTTAGATGCAATTCATCTGCCCAGTCATTTAAATTTACCGCTTTTTTTCTTTCATGTAGACCGGATCCGTATTAATAAAACCCGCGCCAAAGAGTCTAAAACGTTTCGCGGTGTTGCCAGTCTGGTAGAGAAATGTGGCCAGTTCGAACCTGAACAGGTATTCGCTATGAAAGAGTGGCTGGAAAGTGATGATACCGCTGCACTGGTAGCACATCGTGAGTTTATTGACCTGCGTACCTATGTATTTCAGCACGGCCAGAGTGAATATACCCGTACCCGGTTTTATGTAAATGGCATTGTGCTGAGTGTAGAACCTGACTTTAAACTGGTAGATGCCCGTGACAAGCCACGCAAACAGCGCAGTGACAGCTATAGTGATCCACTGGCTGATAACGGGGTGTGGAAAATCTACGGAAAATATCGCTAGTTAATACATGCTGCCCAATCCTGAGCAGCATTTAAAATCAATATGATATAAAAAATTTATCTCAAGACTATGACCAGAAGGTTTGAGCAGTGCAGAATTTTTCTAAAGCTTGAGCTGCCTCACGTAAAGCAGATTCTTGTCTGGCCTTAACCCAGCCAGCGGCATACCAGGCAGTAGGTTGCTGTGCAGCTGCGTTACGGAAAACCTCTTCTGCAATAATTAGATCATTATAATGCCCGAGAGCCTCCTGCACCGGACGTAGCTGCTTTAGATAGTGCTGGACCTCTTTTTCAGAATATAAGCTGCTCACAAATTCAATACCATAACGTAAGCGTTTAGCGCGTTTGCGGGTACGGTGCCGTTCTTCAGCTTCGAGCTGCATAAATTGCGATGCATCATGTACGATCTGCTGATGCATTTTCTCCAAACGTTTTTTAATCTTTTTCTTTACTTTAGTGGACTTATGCTGGTTTTCATTAGCAGAGCTGCCTGTATATGCAAAAGCCATCAGGTCGAGCAATGTGTTCATTACCATGGCTGAACGTACCACTGATCCAGCAGGATGTTCTGAATCATCAGATGCTGAGGGTAATTCAATAGTAATTAAACCTTCCTGGACAATCTGAGGCAGAATGTCTGCTTCTACTACATCGCGGTCACGTGCTGAACCAAGCTGGCTGAAGAGCTTACTCAGATTTTCTTCCCAGACAGGGTCTACAGCATCAGACCAGTTACTAAAAATCTTGAGAGCACTACGCAATCTGCGGATACCTACACGCGCCTGATGAGTATGTTCGGCATCAGCAACCTCTGCAGCAACTGCTGCCAGGTTCGGTAAAATTTGATCGAGACAGTTGGCCACGATTTTTCTTAAAACAGTATCAGTACTGTCTTCTTTCGATAATTCAATAGACTTGGCATGTACTGCTTTGGAGGCTTTTTGACCGAGCGCCAGTAGCGTGCCCCGTTCAGCTTTACTTCTAACATCGAGCCAGAGTTGATATTTCTTGATCCAGCCTTGTGCAAAATGAATCAGGCTTTCAGCAGGACCCTGTTTAAGTTCGAATTCAACTTCGTGAATAACATCAATATCATTTTGGGTACGGACTTCTCCCTGGTCGAGACAAACTTCAATTTCTGCATTATTAAAGTTAAAAATCCGGTAGATTCGCTGCACATCAGTTTCAAACTGTAATTCTAGCTCGGTTACCTGGTTCCCCAGTATATTTTCCAGAAGAGTTTGAGCTTCAGGATGTTCTGCAAAAAAATTCAGATCAGGAAGTTCAGGCTCTTCACTACATATACCAAGATCAACTTCTGCTTCAATACGATGCAGATGATTTTTACCAGCTGCCTTAAAAGTTTGAACCCAGTCTTCACCTTCCTTACGTAGCCGCAGCGCCATCCCATTTTTAGAAAGTAATCGTTCTGGTGTATCAAAGTATTTGGCTTGCAGATGAATAGACTGTGCAGTATCTGGTTGCAAAGCCTGCTTGAGTGATTTTTGTTGAGCCTCAGGAATTTGAAATTTTAATTCGATTTCCAGCATTGAACAGTCTCCGAGTTCTCAATCACGCTAAAAAAATAGTGATGTAAAATTTTAATCAGATCAGCTCTACCAGCTGAACAGCTATAAACATGAATTTTGACTATGACATAAAAAAAATAAACTACCAAATTTCCGGATTTAAAATAATATTATTAATTATTTGATTATAATAATTTATTTTTATTCATATATAAGCATATTGTATCTTTTTGCTATCTTGAATCTATGAAAATTACAATTCAAAACGCTCAGCTTTATTTTGCTCAAGAAATGCAGTAACGTGAAAGAAAATAAATAACCGGTATCAGGATGATTCCATGACAACAACACATTCACCCCATGAACTAAGTACAGAAATCAAATATCAGCTGCCAATACGTAATTATCACGAATTTTATAGGTTCTATCTGACAGAGCACCGTAATATTATGAGCCGACGTCTACATGTAGCTGGGAGCAGTACAGGTTTATTGCTGCTCGGTGTAAGTTTGGTTAAATCTAAAAAACGTTATCTTCCACTTGCTTTGCTGGCTGGTTATGCTTGTGCCTGGGTAGGGCATTTTATGTTTGAGAAAAACAAACCTGCCAGCTTCAAACAGCCCTTATACAGCTTTATTTCAGACTGGCGTATGTTTGCCGATGTCGTGCGTGGTAATTTAAGTCTAAAAGATCGCCGCTACGATAAAATTGACTCATAAGCAGAGCTGATAAAAGTCTGAAATTTGTTATACTTTATTGATATTTTTATTTAAATTTAAAAGTGAGGTTTTATGCGCGGTCTATATCTCATTACCAATGATGATCCAATTGAGCTCTTACTGGAAAAATTGGAGGCTGCGCTAGCCACTCATCAAATTGAAATATTGCAGTACCGTCGTAAAAAAGTAGAAAAAGCTGACCAATTGCATGAAGTGGAACGGATTAAAGCCCTATGCGATTTTTATAAGGTTCCTTTGGTGATTAATGATGATATTAGACTGGCAGCACAGTGTGGTCTAGGTGTGCACTTGGGGCAGACCGATGGTGAAATTATAGAGGCGAAAACTCAGTTACCAGAAAATATGATCATTGGCCGGACTTGCGCTAACTCTATTGAACTGGCTGAACAGGCAATTGCAGATGGGGCAACCTATATTGCATTTGGTGCAATTTATGCGACTTACAGCAAACCTGAAGCAGGTAATATCGGGCTGGAAACTTTAAAGCTGGCACGCCAGAAGTTTAGTCTGCCTATTTGTGCCATTGGGGGGTTAAAGGTTGAAAATGCTCAGCCTGTGATTCAAGCTGGAGCAGATCTTTGTGCAGTCATTAGTGATATATTGGCATTGCCGGCCGAAGAAATTCCAAGCCGCGTACAGGCATGGGCTATTTTATTTGCAGAGACCCAGCCTGCTATATAAGCTGAATATTTTAATTTTATTGTGATTATTAGTTGAGACCTTCCATGAGCTTATCTCCAAAGCAAGAGCAGTTATTCAAGCAAGCCAGTAAACATATTCCGGGTGGCGTAAACTCTCCGGTGCGTGCATTTAATGGTGTAGGGGGAACGCCGGTCTTTATTAAAAAAGCTGCAGGTGCTTATCTTTGGGACGAAGATGATAAGCGTTATGTTGACTATGTAGGCTCATGGGGTCCAATGATCCTGGGTCATGCACATCCAGATATTATTCAGGCAGTACAAAATGCCGCTCAGGATGGTTTGAGTTTTGGCGCGCCTACTGTTCATGAAACTACACTGGCAGATATTATCTGTGAGATTATGCCATCTATTGAAATGGTGCGTATGACCAACTCAGGTACAGAAGCTACCATGACCGCGATCCGTTTAGCTCGCGGTTATACCGGTCGAGACAAGATTGTTAAATTTGAAGGCTGTTATCATGGCCATTCGGATTCATTACTGGTAAAAGCAGGTTCAGGTTTGTTAACCAAAGGAGAAGGTGAGCCAACCTCTAAAGGTGTACCAGCAGATTTTGCCAAACATACCTTAACTCTGCCTTATAACAATATTGCTGCTTTAAAAGACTGTTTTGCAAGATTTGGCCATGAAATTGCTGGTGTCATTGTAGAACCGGTTGCAGGGAATATGAATCTGGTTAAGCCTATTGATGGTTTCCTGCAAGCAATCCGTGATGTCTGTGATGAATACAAGTCCGTATTTATCATTGATGAAGTAATGACAGGTTTCCGGGTTGCTCTAGGTGGTGCACAGGCTTATTACGATGTTAAGCCTGACCTGACTACACTGGGTAAAATTATTGGTGCCGGGTTACCCGTAGGTGCTTTCGGCGGAAAGCGCGAAATTATGCAATGCATCGCGCCTTTGGGTGGGGTATATCAGGCTGGTACATTATCTGGTAATCCGCTTGCCATGCGTGCTGGTATTGAAATGTTTAAAAATTTACGCCAACCGGGTTTTTATGAAAATCTTACAGTTAAACTCGAAAAACTGTTAACAGGTTTACAGCAAGCCGCAGATGAGATTGGTATACCTTTTAAAACCCAGCAGGCCGGCGGTATGTTTGGTCTGTACTTTACTGATCAGGAAGATATCACCAGTTTTGATTCAATGCTGGCCTGTGATGTAGAAGCTTTTAAAAAGTTTTTCCACGGTATGTTAAAACGTGGTGTTAATCTTGCACCTTCTGCTTTTGAAGCTGGATTTATCTCGGCAGCCCATAGTGATGAAGATATAACTTTTACTATTCAGGCAGCAAAAGAAACATTTGAAGAAATGAAAGCTTAACAGTTTTGAAGTCATGCAGGAACAACCCGACTCTGGTCGGGTTGTTCAACCTATTTGCTCATGTGTATTCTCAGTAAAGCAGAAATAATAGATTTTTTATTTAATCTATTCGTCAAAATCAAAAATTTCTAACGACTCTACGTAGGGTAAAATAAGATATTGATGAGCAAGTAAATGCTGTTTTAATTGTATATAGCCTATTTGACTAGACTGATAAATTTTCTTTAGTTCGTTCAGAAGTTCATCTATTTTGCTTTCATTAAACCTTGTGGTTTTAATAAAAAATAATAAACTTGCGCCTAGACCTATATACTCTAAGCCAAAATTTTGATCTAAGTGCTGAATCAGGCTAAAGGTCTCAAAAGGATTTAAATCACCAGCAAAGTAGCCATTAAGTTGTGCTGCAAATTTATAAGTTTCATTGGTAGTATCCACCAGTTTTACTTGAATAATTTCATCTAGAATCTGTTCAGGATATTTGTTGATTTTAATTAGAAGAGATAAATCCTGCTCACTATAATTGAACTTATTATATAGCCTGTTAATCTCTATTAGATGTTCAGGTTTTAAAAGTTGCTGGATATGATATTGAAACTCAAAGGGTTTGACATTATCCCAACTACTGTCCAGATCATCTTTAACAAGTTCAGTGGTATCGAAATATAGTCTGTCTTCCATGGACGCATGCATGGAAGTGTATTCACATTGTCCAATATCTTCTAAAAGAAAAAGTACTTTTTTGACAGAATTTTGTCTTTTAAGTTGGAAATATAGATCAAAGAGAGCTTGCCAGGATTTAACTTCATGAACAGTAGCAAAGCATATTAATTCCTGCGCCTCATCATTTATAAGAGGATCCTTTTTATTTTCAATATAAAGCGTGACCATAATAATATTTTTAAATTAATCTGTTTGCTTGAGAGATTTATATCATAAAAATAATGATCTCTAACTGAATAATACTAGCGTAAAAAATCCTCAAATTTATTAAATAACTGATATCTGAAATTTCTAAATTCTAATCCGGCCCATCAGTTATTATAATGAATGCTTAATTCTTCTAAAGAGTCCTTAATGCTGTACGCGATGCCCAAGAAAATCCAGCTTGCCCGATCTCAAGCCAAATGGCAAATTTCATCATCAGGCTCGGTTTTGGTACTGGTTGGACTACATAATTTAAAAATGCAGGCTATGGTTCAGAAAACTGATCTTATGAGTAATCTTGTTCAAATCAATAATAAGGCTGTAACTTTAAATATTCCTGTGGTCGACCTGTATGGCGATGACCTGATACAAGGTATGCAGCAGCTTGGTGAATATACTTCCACTCATCCCCAGTTAGTCTTCGCAGGACAGGTAACACCGATGCTCAAACAGATTCTGCCGCATCTGCAAAGTGTGACGGATCAACTCTGTATTGTGGATGATGCCATCTTGCTGGCTAATCAGGAACAGCATATTAATGGATAGAAAATATCTCGAAAGAAGGTTTGCACCATATGAACAGTTATAGTTTAACCCGGCTTTGGGATTTGAGTGCTCCATCAAGTTATATAGTTTCAAGCTGAGAAGTCATAGCTACAGTAAAGGCGCTGGAGACAAAATGGCTCAAAAGGAAGGCGCTGAAGATTAATCCATAGACTGATTTAAAATATAATGGCTTGAATGCTGTTAACATGATGAGGGTATTAAATATATGGTGTGCATGAGGATGCGAGCGTTTGTCAGGCAGATCTATTTAAATATAGTTTCCTAAGTGAATTGCTCGATTATATTTTGCAGTTAGCAAAAATTTTGGCTCTGATTGAGCAGTTTTCTTAACATAATCGGAAATTTCATCACCAATTGCTTAAATGCGCATTGTAATTATTCGCCAAGATTTCTATTATTGCCGGCTTGTTTTTAAATTCGCGATCGGAATAAAGCATTGGGTAATTTTCTAGCCGAACACCTGATTCATCGTGATGAAGACTTTATGGTAATTCATAAACCATCAGGCATACTCAGTGTTCCCGGTAAAGGTGAAGCATTGTCTGACAGCGTTCTGACACGTCTGGTCGCAATTGAACCTAAAACACTTTTAATTCATCGTCTGGATCGGGATACCTCGGGTATTCTGGTTTTCGGTTTATCCCGGCGTGGACAAAATTCAATTGCCAGACAATTTCAGGAACGCCAGACGACAAAAACCTATCAGGCGCTGGTAGCAGGGCATCTGCAAGGTGAAGGAACTGTAGATGTTCCTGTTGTTTATGATCCAGCTCATCCGCCTTTGCATATTGCAGATGCTCATCATAATAAGCCAGCATTGACACATTGGCAGGCAATTGAGCAATTCGAAATAAACGGTCAGCAGGTGACGCGTGTCAAACTGGTTCCAGTTACCGGTCGTTCGCATCAGCTTCGTGTACACATGCAGTATCTTGGCCATGCTATTGTTGGCGATACCTTATATGCAGATCTGGAGCAGCAACAGTTGATGCCCCGTTTATGCCTGCATGCCGAGCAGCTGGGATTTGCGCATCCGCAGACCGGTGAGGCTTTAAATTTCTATTGCCCGGTCCCATTTTAAATAAAATACAGATTTTCGAGATTTATTAGAGTTCTCTTTCGGGCGAGCTTTATGCCAAAATACATTGCTTAAAGACTACATAAACATACTCAAAAACTATCGGGTTTGAGTTTTAAAATGTAGTGCTAACTTGAAATAAAGGTGGAAAAATTGCAGCAGTTCGCTATTGGTCAACGTTGGTTATCAGATACAGAGACAGAACTCGGTTTAGGTGTTCTTATTGATGTTGATGAGCGATCGATCAGCATTTTATTCCCAAAAAGCGATGAAACTCGTGTTTATGCGCGAAATAATGCGCCATTGTCCCGTATCATTTTCAATATTAATGATGAAATTCAGGATCAGGAAGGCCATAAATGGCTGGTCGAGTCGCTTGAAGACCGCCACGGGGTAGTTCGTTATAATGTTGTCCGTACCTTGGAAAATGGTGAACAGGAACGCAAAGCGCTGAATGAAACCCGTGTAGGTGCCCAGATTCAGCTTTCCAAGCCTTTAGACCGACTGCTGGCTAGTCAGATTGACTATAAAGAGTGGTATGACCTGCGTATTGAAGCCCTCATCATGCAGGCACAAATGCAGACCAGTCCGTTACGAGGGCTGATTGGGCCCCGAGTCGGGCTTATTCCTCACCAACTCTATATTGCCCATGAAGTAGGACAACGCTTTGCACCACGTGTTTTACTGGCCGATGAAGTCGGGTTGGGTAAAACAATTGAGGCTGGCCTGATTATTCACCAGCAGCTTAAAACTGGTCGTTCTGAACGTATTTTAATTCTAGTACCGGATTCACTGCAATATCAGTGGATGATTGAAATGCGTCGCCGTTTCAATCTGCAATTTTCGCTATTTGACTTAACCCGTACTGCCGCGATCAAGGAACATGATCCTGAGTTAAATCCATTCCTGACCGAACAATGCATCATTGCCAGTATTGATCTGATGATTGACCATGATGACCTGCGTGAACAGGCGGTAGAAGCTGGTTTCGACTTGCTGGTTGTCGATGAGGCACATCACCTAATGTGGAGCGAGGAAGAAGGCGGGAATGACCGTTATGACCTGACTGAGGAACTGGCTGAAAAGACCCCGGGTGTGCTGCTATTAACTGCAACACCTGAGCAGTTAGGGGTAGAGAGCCATTTTGCTCGCCTACGTCTGCTTGATCCTCAACGTTTCAGCTCACTTGAACGTTTTCTGGATGAAGAAGCGCAGTACCAGCATACAGCCCAGATTGCTGAAGTCTTAATGTCTGATGAGCCGCTTTCTGAACAGCATTTAAATGCTGTTCAAGACCTGTTGGGCCACCAGATTGAAGACCAGCCTGAACAGCGTTTCCGGGCCATTCACGAGTTACTTGACCGTCATGGCACTGGCCGTATTCTGTTCCGTAATACGCGGGAGGCCATCCAGGGCTTTCCTGGTCGTGACTGCCGTCCGGCACCATTGCCAGCACCTGAAACCTGGTCAATGGACGGTAAACTTCGCGAACAGATGTGGCCGGAAGAAGGTCAAATCGATGGCGCATGGATGGAAAGTGATCCGCGCGTTGCATGGTTAATGGAAATGCTGCGCAAAGATTTGAAACATAATAAGGTGTTGCTCATTGCTCGCAGCGGACCTGTAGTTGAAGCGTTGGAAAATGCGTTACGTCTACATGCAGGTATTCGTACAGCCATGTTCCATGAAGGCATGAGCCTGCTGGAACGTGACCAGGCTGCTGCATATTTTGCTGAAGAAAGCTATGGTGCGCAGATTCTGCTCTGTTCAGAGATTGGTTCTGAAGGGCGGAACTTCCAGTTTGCATCTGACCTGATTTTATTCGATTTGCCTGCGAATCCCGATGTTCTGGAACAGCGAATTGGTCGTTTGGACCGGATAGGTCAGCAGAACCGTATCCAGATTCATGTACCTTATCTGGTGGGTACAGCTCAAGAGCGTATGTTCCGCTGGTACAATGAAGCATTGAATATTTTTAGTAATATTTCACCAGCTGCACAGACTCTGCAGGAAAACTTTATTGTTGAGCTGAAGGATTGTTTACTGTCTGATCAGGGGCAAACCTTTGAGGATTTACTGGAAGAAGTGAATGTACAACGTCAGGCACTGGAGAGTGAACTGCAGGCCGGTCGTGACCGCTTGCTGGAATATAACTCTTGTCGGCCAATTGTTGCACAGGAGATTGTTCAGGCACTTGAAGATTATGATGACAATACCACTTTGCCAATGTTTATGAAGCGTTTTATGGCTTCAACCAATATTGATTTTGATGAGCAAAGTAATGGTACAGTAATCATTAAACCAACTGATCAGATGCAGGTTCAAGGTCTGACTCTAGATGAAGAAGGCATGACTGCAACCTTCTATCGCGATCAGGCCCAGATCCGTGAAGATGCTCAATATCTGACACTTGAGCATCCATTTACTGAAAGTGTAATGGAAGTGATCCGTACACAGTCTTTCGGGAGTACCAATGTTGCAGTACTTAAGTCGAATGCATTAAAGCAGGGCTCAGTATTGCTTGAAATATGGTTTAAGGTCGATGTAGTAGCGCCAAAGGCATTAAATTTACAGTCAAGCCTGCCAAAACAGTTAGTACGTGTATTACTGAGTGAAAATGGCCAGGATTTATCTGAAAAGATTGATCCTTCGATTTTGAAACCTTATCTACATCATCTGGATGGTAATAGTTGCCGTCAGGTGGTCAAGGCACGCCGTGAAGTCATTGATGCACGTTATAAACAGGCGCTGGATATTGCCAGAGTTGCATTGCCTGAGCTTAAGCAGCAGGCAAAAGAAATTTATGGTAGCAAATGGCAGTATGAAATTGACCGTCTGAGTTATCTGAAACAGTTTAACCCTAGTATCCGGCAGGACGAGATTGAACGATTGCAAAAACTGCAAAGAGAAGGCTTGAACTTGCTTGATGGCCTATCGGTTACGCCAGAAGCAATTCAGGTGCTGGTTGTAGTTAAACCTTAAAAATATTTAAAGAAAGAGCTTCCTTGGTAGAGGCTCTTTCTTTGTATAAGTATTTTAAATAAATATTTTGTATTTATGTCTGAGGTAACTGAAACAGGCAACGCCCCAGCTGCTCTATTTCATGGTCAAATTCATATTCACTATTTAGCATGCGATAACGGTTCTTTAGACCTGCATAGGCAGGATGAGTTGCATCTACATACACCCATACATGTGATCGGGCTGGAAGGGTTGCTAAATTAACTGCTTCTAATGCTGGACGTTTGATGGCTATAGCTATAAAAGGATTAATATAGGCGTACGATAGGGCATAATCTGCCTCTTGTTCAGAAGCAACAATAATATCTGCGTCAAATTTCTCACAGTTTTGATGGATAGTTTCTAAAATACAGGATTGAGGCTGAGACAAATCCAGTTGTATATTCTGCTGCCGAAGTTTAGGGAAAGTATTGATCAGGCGCATTTCAGCTCCTTTAAAACTCACCAGATGGATTTTTTATAGCTGTTTTTACCGCAAACAACTACAATGAAAGCGTAAATAAATGCAGTAAATATTTTAAATAACCAGATTTAAACTAAATTTTTGGAAAGAAGAAAGCGGCCTATTTAGCCGCTATTTTCACTGCTGTATAAAAAGATTATCGAATTTTTGATTCATCCAGATGACGGGCGCCTTCAAGAATCATTCTGATCATGATCATAGTTTGCTCGGCAATTTCCTGCCGGTCACTTGATGGCAAATTAATAACCTGTGCACCCATATTAAACACCAGCTGTGTTATAGCTTTTGCTGCTATATCTGGATGTGCCATATTGCTATGATTTAAGCGTTCCAGTCGCACCAGATCTTCCTGGAGTTCTTGTTGGAAAAAGTTGAGCTGTCGGTCAACTGCTGCCTTATAAGATTGTGAACCAGTATAACCTTCGCGTAATAGCAGGCTGAGGTTACCTTCATCTGCATCTAACTGCTCTATAAATACGTTCACTGAACTTCGAATAATACTGCTCTGTTTCAGAGCCTTAAGACGTGCCTGGTGTAGAATCTGACGTAATACAATACCCGAACGTTCAATCAGGGCAATTGCCAGTTCATCAATATCCTTGAAATGCCGATAAAAACTGTTAGGTGCAATTCCTGCTTCACGCGCAACTTCGCGCAGACTTAAAGAAGAAATACTTTTTTGTGGACCAATCAGATTTAAAGCCGCCTGAAACAGTTCTTCCTTGGTAATGGTAGCTTTTCTCCCGACCGTACGTACAGGCATTTTTTCATGCAGAGCAGTTTCTACATGAGTATCTAGCTCTAGCTCGGCCGAAATTGAAGATGCGCTCATATATTTCAATACATTGAAAGAGTGATTCTATTATAGCGGTAGAGCGTAACGTTGTGAAACGAATACAGCAGATAAACTTATATACAAATGTATATACATGTGTATAATAATTAAAAACCACAGAGTTCAGATGTACTATGCAAGCTCTAAAAAAGCAACATTCGCCTTTATCCTTTTTAACTAGTTCCGTATTCGATACGGATGCAGCAAATTTCTGGCTAAAGAAACTAAATCCTTTATGGTCAGTTAACCAGTCATTAGGCCAGATTGTGTATAAAGAAAAAGCGGCAAATGGCATATTCAGTCTGAAAATAAAATGTAACCGACATTTTCGTATGGGGCAGGCGGGTCAGCATCATCCCGTATTTATAGAAATAGATGGGCGACGTTATGAACGTAGTTACAGCCTGCACCGTATAGATGAGCAGCATGTCTTATTAACTGCAAAACAGGTTGAACAGGGCGTAGTGAGTAACTGGCTGGCTGAACATGCTCAAGTAGGCGATCTGGTCGAATTCGGCCAACCCTATGGCGATATGATATTACCCGAAGCTTCAAATTTGGTGCTGCTGGCAGCTGGTAGTGGTATTACTCCAATGTTAAGCATGATTGAAACGTGGGCAAAGCAGCCTGATGCTCTAGCTAAAGTTCAGTTGCTGTATTGGGTTAAAGATTATGAAGATGCAGCTTTTGAAGAAAACTTTAAAAAAGTTGCTGAGAACAATGACAATTTCAGCTTTCAGATTTTTTATACTCAGCAGACAGACCAGCGTTTAAATACTGAACATTTGTCTTTGGTAAGCCAGCCTGAACAGAGCGCGGTATACGCATGTGGTCCATCAGGTTTTGTCTCTCTGGCTGAAGAGCTATTCAGTCAGGCAGTGCTATTCAAAGGTGAGGCATTCAGTTTAAGTCAGGCTGATTCTTCTGATACAGGTTTCGTAAATATTACTTTGCTACAAAGCGAGAAAACAGTCGCCATCCCAAAAGGTCAGTCTATTTTGGCAGGTTTGGAACAAATGAACCTTAAACCAAAACATGGATGCCGTATGGGTATTTGTAATAAATGTGCATGTAACAAAGTGCAAGGTTCAACTAGAAATCTTGTGAATGGTGCTGAAAGTACCGAGCCTGGAAACCTGCTGAAACTTTGTGTGAATTCCGCACAGACTGACCTTGTTATTGATCTTTGAGTGAGTTTGCATTATGAATATGTCAGTAAATTTTTCTACAGCAAAACCTATAAAAAACCAGTTTTTTAAAAATCCTAAAAATAGAGAGTTAACTGCAGATGAAATGAATCAGCTCGCCAAAGAGCTGGATGCCATCAAGCAGGAAGTATTAGATGATATTGGCGAGAAAGATGCCAAATATATTCGTCGTATTTATTCAACTATCCGCTATACCGGTGCAGCTGGACGTGCACTATTGTTTGCTGGCTGGTTTCCACCTGCTTGGGTACTGGGCACTGGCTTGTTAAGCCTTTCCAAAATTCTGGAAAATATGGAACTTGGCCATAATGTTATGCACGGTCAGTACGACTGGATGAATGATCCGAAATTCAATGGTCCGAAATATGAATGGGATATTGTAGGGACTTCTGAAAACTGGCGTCAGACACATAACTATAAACATCACACCTATACCAATATTAAGGGTATGGATGATGATATCGGATATGGCTTGTTACGTTTTTTTCCAGAACAACGCTGGAAACCAGGCTTTTTATTACAGCCCCTATATAGTATTCCATTCTGCCTGTTGTTTCAGTGGGGTGTCGCTATCCAGAATCTTGAGATTGGTAAAGTCTGGATGAAGCGCAAATCAAAAGAAGAGTTTAAAGAAGAGTGGAAACCGTTACAGAAAAAAATTACTAAACAGTTGTTCCGAGATTATGTATTTTTCCCGCTAATTGCCGGACCAGCAGCATTACCTGTATTTACAGGTAATCTGGTAGCGAATGGTGTGCGCAACATCTGGACCTTCAGTGTAATTTTTTGCGGACACTTTACCAAAGATGTGGAAGTTTTTCCAAAAACTGTTCTGAAAGATGAGAGCCGTGGCCATTGGTATATGCGTCAAATTCGTGGCTCATCAAATCTTAAAGGCTCAGAAGCATTTCATATTTTAACAGGCCATTTAAGCCATCAGATTGAACACCATTTGTTTCCAGACGTACCTGCACGCCGTTACCGTCAAATGGCGCCTAAGGTTGAAGCAGTCTGTAATAAGTTTGGCCTGAATTATAATAATGCCAGTTTAGCCAAACAGTTTGGTCAAGTGGTGGGGCGTATTGTTAAATATGCTTTTCCCTTTAAGAAATAAAGTTAAAACAGTTAGACCCACAGACATTGTAAAACCAATTCAAGCGTCTGTTTAACTCTTACAAAGGCTATCTAAAGATAGCCTTTCTTATTTTTTGAAATTCAAGTTTTATTTTCTGTAAATAGAAAATATTGATGAATATATTCAAGGTTGAGAAGTATGACGAATTAACCTTCAATGACTCTTTAATTCATTTATATTTTTTAAAGTTAATATAGGAATTTTCAGATATTTATATAAGCCTTAGTTTTCTTGGTCTCTATGTAAAAAGAATTTTTAAAATTTAATATCTAGAAAGAAAAAACCGGTGTTAGTGTATAAAAAATGCCCGAAAGAAATTAACTTTCAGGCATTATTAGCAAAAAATAGATTATCTGAACTGAATGGTACCGTTAGCATTAACTGTAACTTTAGATTCACCAGCGGCAACATCCTGTACAGGAGCAGCCTCAGCTGTAGCAAATTTTGCCATACTGCTGCGCATTAAAGGCTGGGGGAAATAATTATTGGTATTCAGGTTTAAACTAACCAGATTATATGAGCCTTTATTCCATGCTTGCGAGAGCAACTGTGCACGCTGCTGAAAGTTTTTGGAAGCTTCTACCATCAGCTCATTTTCAACTTTTTTGCGCTGCGCATCGGATACCGTAAAATTAATTGATTCTGTCTGGAATTGTTGCTGCAGTTCACTAATGAGCTGGCTGGTCATACGAAAATCTGTACCTTCCAGCTGAATTTCTGCACGACCACGCCACTCTTTGAGTTTACGACTATCATTGTCATATACCGGATAGGTTGTTTGTGAACCTGTTTCTACCTTGACCTGCGGATATTTACGCGCAATATTCATGGCCCAGTTCATTAACTGATTAATCTGTGCGGAAAGCTCGGCAGGCTGTTTACTACTTTTTTCTATAAAAAGTACGGCATGCATTTCATCATTTGAAATTTGACGGCTCGCTTCGGCCTGAATATTAACCAGGTTATAATTCAGTTTCTCATTTTCCTGAGCGAAAATATGAGTACTAAGAGCAGCAGTGGTAACTAAGGTGGCAAGAGCAAGATAACGCATGAGAGAGCCTTTTGTTCGTTTTAGAAAGTTTTATTGCTTTATATAAATATATTAATGATAACAAATGTTGAATTTTTGAAGAAATCGTAGTGGCTTTGTAATAGCCAATTCAGCATTTTATAAAAAATATTTAAGGATAAATTTTTTATTATCAGTATTTTATAAAACTAATAGCCTGCAATCGTGAGTTGACTATTAAGTATAGTTGATTTGGTAAATTCTTGAGCGTGTCACATACTCAATAGATAATTTTATTTAGTGTTTAGCCTCTACGTTTTTTCCAATAAAACACAGTTATGAAAGTACACAAAAAATGTTTTTTTTCTTTAAAAATTAGGTATCATCGCGCTCCTAGTAATAAGATATTAAAACCTTGTGTCTTCACTAGATTCTTAACAAGCACCGAGTCAAAGGACCAAAAGTCACCAGACTTATTTTCTTTTACCCTTATCAGAGATGGTAATCCGATATGAGCGTTACTTCTGTAAACCCTGCCACCAATTCCACCAACGAATATTATTTGACTCGCCAAAGTCAGATGGAATCGAATGTACGTAGTTATCCGCGCAAATTGCCGTTAGCGATCGCACAAGCACATGGTTGCTGGGTTACCGATGTGGAAGGTACAAAGTACCTTGATTGTTTAGCTGGGGCAGGTACATTGGCTTTAGGTCATAATCATCCTGCGGTGATTCAAAGTATCCAGGAGACACTTGCAAGTGGTCTTCCATTACATACACTGGATTTAACGACTCCTTTAAAAGATGCTTTTACTGAAGCACTACTGGCATCTCTGCCAGGTGGTCAGGAAGCTTACTGTTTACAGTTCTGCGGTCCATCAGGCGCCGATGCAACTGAAGCAGCGATTAAACTTGCAAAAACCTATACTGGTCGTAGCTCTGTTATCAGTTTTTCTGGTGGCTATCATGGCATGACACATGGTTCACTTGCCATGACAGGCAACCTGTCTGCTAAAAATGCAGTCAATGGTTTAATGCCGGGTGTACAGTTTATGCCGTATCCGCATGAATACCGTTGCCCATTGGGTCTAGGTGGTGAAGCGGGCGTAGACGCTTTAACTTATTACTTTGAACAGTTTATTGAAGATGTTGAAAGTGGTGTTACCAAGCCGGCGGCTGTTATTCTTGAAGCAATTCAGGGTGAAGGTGGCGTAGTTGTTGCCCCAACTAAATGGTTGCAAAAGATTCGTGAAGTGACTGAAAAACACAATATCGTGTTGATTCTGGACGAAGTTCAGGCAGGCTTTGCGCGTTCAGGTAAGATGTTTGCCTTTGAGCATGCTGGAATTGAACCTGATGTTGTGGTGATGTCTAAAGCAGTTGGCGGTAGCTTGCCACTTGCAGTTTTAGGTATTAAGCGCAAGTTTGATGCATGGCAGCCAGCAGGTCATACTGGTACATTCCGTGGTAACCAACTGGCCATGGGTACAGGCCTTGCGTCACTTCAGGTTATTCAAGAGCAAAATCTTGCACAGAATGCTCATGATCGTGGTGAGTTCTTGCAGTCTGAACTGAAAAATCTGGCAGCTGAATTTCCATGTATCGGCCATGTACGTGGTCGCGGCTTAATGATCGGTATCGAAATCGTTGACGAGCGCCAGCAGCCAAATCATATTGGTGCTTATCCTGCTGATGGTCAACTGGCTGCTGCAATTCAGGCAGCGTGTTTTAATCATAAACTGTTGCTTGAAAAAGGTGGTCGTAACGGTACAGTAATTCGTTTACTTTGTCCGCTGATCATTACTCAGGAAGAATGTGTAGAAGTAATTGCTCGCTTTAAGAAAGCAGTTGCTGAAGCTCTTGTTGCAGTTCGAGGCGCATAATTCATGGTAGATTTTGCAGAACACCGTAAAGCGTTACTCTGCAATGATGCTCAATCCATTGCTGACTATGAGTCAGCAATGGAACAGGCGACTAAAGCCGTAGCAGCATGGTTGCAAAACGATAAAATGTATACTGGCGGCAGTATCAAGGAACTCCGTGAAGCAATCGCCTTTCATCCTTCTAAAGAAGGGTTGGGTGTACAGAAATCGCTTGAACGTATGGTTGAGCTTTTTCTGAATAAAAGTCTGAAAGTACACCATCCACATTCGCTGGCGCATCTGCATTGCCCAACTATGGTGGCAAGCCAGATTGCTGAAGTACTCATCAATGCAACTAACCAGTCAATGGATTCATGGGATCAAAGCCCAGCCGGATCATTGATGGAAGTGCAACTGATTGACTGGTTACGCCAAAAAGTAGGTTATGGTTCAGGTCAGGCAGGTGTATTTACCTCAGGTGGTACACAATCAAACTTGATGGGCGTATTACTTGCGCGTGATGCCTGTATCGCGAAAAACTGGAAAGATGAAAACGGTAATCCGTGGTCTGTTCAGCGTGATGGTATTCCTGCAGAAGCAATGCGTAATGTCAAAGTCATCTGTTCTGAAAATGCACATTTCTCTGTGCAGAAGAACATGGCAATGATGGGGATGGGTTTCCAGTCAGTAGTCACTGTTCCTGTGAACGAAAATGCCCAGATGGATGTCGATGCACTGGAAAAAACCATGGCTCACCTTCAGTCTGAAGGCAAGATTGTGGCATGTGTAGTGGCAACCGCAGGTACAACCGATGCCGGTGCAATCGATCCTTTAAAACAGATCCGTGAAATTACCAATAAATATGGTGCGTGGATGCATATTGATGCAGCATGGGGTGGTGCACTGATTCTGTCTAATGATTATCGCTCTATGCTAGATGGTATCGAGTTGTCTGATTCTGTGACACTCGATTTTCATAAACATTATTTTCAAACCATTTCTTGTGGTGCGTTTTTGCTTAAAGATGAAGCGAACTACCGTTTCATGCACTATGAAGCAGAATACCTGAACTCAGCTTATGATGAAGAGCATGGCGTGCCGAACCTGGTGTCTAAGTCTTTACAAACAACACGTCGTTTCGATGCGTTGAAATTATGGATGACGGTTGAAGCACTGGGTGAAGAGCTTTATGGTTCAATGATTGATCATGGCGTGAAATTGACACGTGAAGTAGCAGACTACATCAAAGCAACTGATGATCTGGAACTTCTGGTTGAACCACAATTCGCATCAGTATTGTTCCGTGTTGTTCCAGCAGGATATCCAGCTGAATTTTTAGATGCATTGAACCAGAATGTAGCAGATGAGCTGTTTGCCCGCGGTGAAGCTAATATTGGCGTAACTAAAGTGGGGCAGGTTCAGTCTCTGAAAATGACGACCTTGAGCCCGGTAGCAACACTAGAAAATGTAAAGAATTTACTTGATCTGGTTTTAACCGAAGCTGACCGAATCAAGGAATCAATCCAGCAGGGTAGTTATACTCCGCCGATTGCCTAAACATTGTTCCTATAAAAAGCCGGTGTCTATGATACCGGCTTTTTATTATGGTGGATTAATAATCTGGAGTTTCTCTCGTCATAGATTTTTTCGTATGGAGTAATTTAGGAAGTATAGGAGGGAACTTTATTCTTGAGCATAAATTGATTCTGTTCTTTAAATTTTTTCAAAACAATGTAAGATTTTATGTGACCAATAAAATCACAAGATAATAACTTTTCTGTCACAAAGTGCGAAAGTTGCTCCAGATTTTCTGCTACTACTTTTAAAATAAAATCTGCATCACCACTTAAAGAAAAAGCATCCTGTATGCATTCTTCACTTTCAATCAGCTCCTGAAATGCTAGCTGGTTTTTGGCCTCATGTACTCTTAAATTTACATGTACCATTGCGGTAACTTCAAGGCCTAAAGCTTGCTGGTGAATACGCGCGGTATACCCGATGATGATTCCTTTCTGTTCTAGAAATTGCCGTCTGCGCGAGCATTGTGATGCTGACAGTCCAATAAGCTCACCCATTTCCTGATTGGTCAATCTGCCATTTCTCTGCAGCGCCTGAATGATTTGCCAGTCAAATTTATCCATTATATGCACCTTATTCCTTTATGATACACATATCATGTATTTTTATTAAAATCCGTTTCGATTATGCATGAAATATAAGTTTTAGATGAAATATTATCTTTCTATGGAATAAAAATAGATGAGAAGGATGATAAAAATGTTCATGGAAATCGGTAATTTTTTAAATAAACGGTTAAGCGAACTGGGTATCAAGCATATTTTTGGTGTGCCAGGTGATTTCAACCTATCTTATCTGGAACAAATTGAAGCTGACTCGAAAATTGAATTCATTGGTAACTGTAATGAACTTAACGCAGCATATGCTGCTGATGGTTATGCGCGTATTAATGGTTTCTCTGCATTGGCCACCACTTACGGTGTTGGTGACCTGAGCGCCATTAATGGAATTGCGGGGGCCTATACAGAGAATGTACCCCTAATCCATATTTCAGGCATTCCACCACTGCATGCTGTTACTCAGGGTGCTTTAATACATCATACCTTGGTTGATGGTAATTATGACAATATTATGAACTGCATGCGTGAGTTTACGGTAGCCCAGACCCGTCTGACACCTGCTAATGCTGCTTCAGAAATTGACCGGGTACTGCGCCAGTGCGCGCTAGAACGCCGTCCAGTACATATTCAGCTGCCTTCCGATATTACCCATGTGAAGATTCAGATAGATGATCAACCGCTGTGTCTGGAACGTCCGGTAAGTGATCCTGAAATACTTGAACAGGCAGTAGACGAATTATTTAAATGCTTATCTCAAGCAAAAAAACCTGCTCTACTAATTGATAATGAAGCCGATATTTTTAATGTCACAACATTATTAGCTGAACTTTCTGCCAAAACAGGTATCTCTTATGCCTGTCTTCCCACAGCTAAAAATATTATGGATGAATCATCGCCACATTATGCAGGTGTGTATGTTGGTGCGGCCAGTCAACTATCTGTAAGAAATCTGATCGAATGTTCAGACTGCCTGATTGGAATCGGAGCCAGATTTACCGATATTGGTACGGGTATGTTTTCACATAAAATCAATAAAGACAGCTATATTGAAATTAAACGGTATGAAGTCAATACTGCACGTAAAAACTTCCCGGGAATTGAAATTGGCGAATTGCTGACAGCACTGAATCTACGGGTCACAGCTAAAAAGTCACTTAAACCTACACTTGAGACGCCAGCCACTGAGCGAATTCAGGTATCAGAACACCAGAAGCTGTCGCATGAAATCCTTTGGAAATATATTGGTAATTTCTTTAAAGCAGATGATGTAATTCTGGGTGAAGTGGGAACATCAAATACAGCATTATCTGGGCTACGTTTACCGGTAACTGCCAAGTATATCTGCCAGCCTATATGGGGCTCAATCGGTTATACCTTACCTGCATTACTCGGCAGTTTACTCGCTGCACCAAAACGTCGGCAAATTTTATTTATTGGCGATGGTTCATTGCAACTTACAGTGCAGGAGCTTTCTACGATTATCCGTTATGGTCTCAAACCCATTATTTTTGTACTCAACAATGGGGGTTATACGATTGAACGATTAATTCTGGGTGAAAATGCCAGCTATAACGATATTCAGAACTGGAAATATACTGAATTGGTACAGGTGTTCAATGGTAAAGAAAAATATCAGACTTGTATGGTCGAGACCGCTGGCCAACTAAAAAATGCGTTAGATCAGGTAGAGGCATATGATGGTTTAAGCCTGATTGAACTTAAATTACCGGCAATGGATGCTCCGGTGAGCCTGCTTAAATTTGCTGATGTCGTAGCGCGTTATGACTATGGTAATTTCGGCTACCAAAAACTTAAAACAGAACAGCACTATGTAGAATGTAAAAATGCAATATCTTTCTAATTTCTTAAAAATCAATCGGTTATTTTTTTATAAATTATTTTAATCTGACCTTAAGGAGCACTGGTTTTTACTTGGTGCTCCTGACTTAATTTCTCTAAACAATGATAAAGGGTGTAAAGGATATTACGCCTTCAATGGAGATAAAACTGTGGACACAAATCAAAATACATTGAAGAAAGGTCTCTCTAACCGGCATATACAGCTGATTGCACTAGGAGGCGCTATTGGAACCGGATTATTTCTGGGAATTTCACAAACCATTAAACTTGCTGGCCCTTCAGTTTTACTGGGGTATGCAATTGCAGGCATCATCGCTTTCCTCATTATGCGTCAACTGGGAGAAATGGTAGTAGAGGAACCTGTAAGCGGTTCATTTAGTTATTTTGCCAATAAATATTGGGGCCGTATGGCAGGTTTCATGTCTGGGTGGAATTACTGGGTTTTATATGTACTGGTAAGCATGGCTGAATTGAGTGCTATTGGAACATTTATACAGTTCTGGTGGCCTGAAATACCCACCTGGATTACTGCAATGGGGTTTTTTATACTGATTAATGGCATTAACTTTATTAATGTCCGTTTTTTTGGAGAAACAGAATTTTTATTTTCCTGCATTAAAATTATTGCCATCTTGAGCATGATTGGTTTTGGTGCCTATTTATTGTTTTCAGGTACCGCTGGGCCAGAAGCCGGAATAGCCAATTTATGGCAGCACGGCGGATTTTTCCCAAATGGTATTTCTGGCCTGGTAATGGCTATGGCAGCTATTATGTTTGCATTTGGTGGACTAGAGCTAATTGGAATTGCAGCCGCAGAAACACGAAATCCTGAGAAAAATATTCCAAAAGCTACGAACCAGATTGTTTACCGTATCTTGATTTTTTATATTGGCGCAATCGGTATTCTGTTGAGTTTATATCCCTGGAATCAGGTGGCACAAGGGGGGAGCCCATTTGTACTAATTTTCCAGTCTTTAAATAATCATGGTGTAGCCAATGTCTTGAATCTGGTCGTACTGATCGCAGCAGTTTCAGTTTATAACAGTTGTATTTATTGTAATAGTCGTATGCTGCACGGACTGGCAGAGCAGGGCAATGCACCGCAGTTTCTAAAAAAAGTGAATCGCCGTGGAATTCCAGTCGCAGCCTTGGCTGTATCCGGTTCGATTACTGCACTTTGTGTAGTCATTAACTATATTATTCCAGAAAAAGCGTTTGGTTTTCTTATGATGCTGGTGGTTGCTGCATTAGTAATTAACTGGCTTATGATTTCAGTCACTCATTTGAAGTTTATAAAAGTGATGAAGCAGCAACACAGACTGACTGCATTTAAAGCTATTGCCAGTCCTTGGACAAATTATTTAACGATTGCTTTTATGTTTTTCATTTTAACGATCATGAGCCTGACAGCAGATATGCGCTCAGCCGTTATTTTGGCACCTATATGGCTCAGTGCACTGGCTATTATGTATTTTGTCTATTATCGCAAAAGAAATGTTGTATTGACTGGTGGAATCCAGCCCAATCCTTAAAAATAATTATTTAAGTATTTTGTTTTCTATATAAAGAGAGATCGAATGATCTCTTTTTATTAATTTAAGAGGAGGTTTGAAAATTGGAGTAAGCTCCGATTTTAAAGTGGATTTTATATTTTTATGTTAGAACTATAAATTAATGAACAATAAATATTTTAAGATAAATCTATAAACCAATAGTCCAGTTTTTAGATTTCAGGTATTCAACACTTTCCTTTAAAATTTTTTTAACTGAGCCTATTAGAATACTTCAAACCATAAATTTCTATTTATATGGCTTGGGAAAATATACAAATGCTCTGCTTTATCGCACTCCCATAACAGGGAACTTATTGATGAAATTCTTATTAGGCTTAAATATCTGTTAGCTAGTACACTATTTAAGTAATGAGCTATATCACCTCTTCTAAATATAGAAAGCTTAATTCTAACTTTTATAGATTAGTCCCACTGAAATTTTTTAAGATAGTTCAGAATCTGTAGAGATCTATTACAGTGAAAAACTACCTTAATAAAAGTGATACAGAATTAATTCTTGTTTATGAGACGTAGGGATTAAATTTTTGACCCAATCTTTTTAATATAATTTTAAATGCTTAATCTTGTTATTTAAAAAAAATTAAAATAAAAAATCTAATATAATTATATAGTTAATTTAATGCATGAAATGCTGTAGATGAGATCATGAAAGTGTCATAAAGGTGTAACTTATTTGTCATATTTTAAACTCAAAATGCACTTATCCAAAATGTACTAACACTGTAAACAAGTGGAGTACGGAAAAATTGCAAAATTAAGAGAGAAGAGAATGCACTTAAATCCACGTCATGTTGGCATCATTTTAGCAGTTACTGGGGCAGCTGCAGCAACAACCGCGAATGCGGCTCGCGATACCATTCAGATTGCCGGTTCTTCAACCGTCCTTCCATATGCGAGTATTGTTGCTGAAGAGTTTGGTAATACTTTTCCACAATTTAAAACACCAGTTGTAGGTTCTGGTGGCACTTCGGGCGGACTAAAACAGTTCTGTCAGGGTGTAGGCGACAATACAATTGATATTGCAAATGCATCACGTGAAATTAAAGATACTGAACTTGCTAGCTGTAAAAAAGCTGGTGTAAACAAAGTTCAGGAAATCAAGATCGGTTATGACGGTATTGTATTTGCATCAAATGCCAACAAGGCAGCCTTCAAGTTAAAGCCTTACCATGTATATGCGGCACTGGCAGAAAAACTGCCTTCTAAAGGTAAACTGGTTGCTAACCCGTATACTCGCTGGAACCAGATTGACAAGACCTTGCCAAATGAACCGATTACTTTAGTTATTCCAGCATCTAACCACGGTACACGTGAAGTGTTCCAGGAAAAAATGGTTGATCTGGGCTGTAAAGCATATGAGTACAACAAGAATCTAGATAAAGATACTCAAAAAACTGTATGTTCGACTTTCCGTAAAGATGGTCGTGTCATTGAAATCTCAGGTGACTATACTGAAACACTCAGCCGTCTGAAAACAAATCCGAGCGCAGTTGGTGTATTTGGTCTAGGTTTTTATGACCAGAACCGTGACCGCCTGCGTGTAGCAACAGTAAATAATGTAACACCGTCTGAAGCAACTATCCTTTCTGGTAAGTACCCTGTTTCCCGTCCACTGTTCTTCTATGTAAAAGGTGAGCACCTGAAATCAGTCAAAGGACTTGAGCAGTATGTAGAATACTTCCTGAATAAAAAGGTTTCAGGTAAAGGTTCTAAACTTGAAAAGGCTGGCTTGATTTCACTGTCTGACTCAGAACGTGCCAAAGTACTGGCAAATTTTAAAGCAGGTAAAACTGTTCAGTAAGGTGGACTTATTCAAGACTGATGGCAGGGAAGACCTGCCATCAGCTTTCGCATAAATAAGATTTTTTCATGCGGTCATGTGAAAGAATTGTGGAGAATACATGAATCTGCTGCTCATTGGAGTGTTACTGGCGCTGATTGCAATTGCTTATCAGGTTGGGCTCACCAAAAGCCGTAAACTGGCAGGTAAAGAGAATAATTCTGCCAGTCTGCATTCGCGTCCGGGCTATTATGGCGCACTGGTTGCATTATGGTGTGGTATACCGGCTTTTATAATTTTAATTGTGTGGAATCTGGTTGAGCCAAATATTCTAAAGCATATTATCCTCAATAATATACCGGCAGCGACTGTAGCGGCACTGGACCCTGCTGGACTGGATGTTATCGTTGAGCGAATCAGGGCAATTGCATCAGGTTTTGGGGTAAGTGATCAACCAGCAGCTTATGAAGTTGCAGCGGCAGAGCAGTTAGCCAAATTCCAGATGATTGGTAACTTTGCCAAAATGGCTGTGGTTATTGCTGTAGCGCTAGGTGGTCTGGTCTGGGCAAAAAAACATGTAAGTCAGCAGTACCGAGCACGTAATCAGGTCGAAAAAGCCATTAATATTGGCCTGATTTTATGTTCAGGAGTTGCTATTCTGACCACGATTGGCATTGTACTTTCGATGTTTAGTGAAGCAATGCGCTTTTTCCAGTTCGTCAGTCCTCTGGAATTCTTTTTTGGAACAGAGTGGAATCCGGGCTTTAGTACATCAGGTGGCGCAGAAGGCAGTTATGGTTTGTTGCCACTGATCTGGGGCACACTCATGGTCAGTGCTATCGCTTTGCTGGTAGCTGTCCCAATTGGACTGTTAATTGCGATTTATCTGGCTGAATATGCATCTCCAGGTTTACGTTCCTGGGCGAAGCCCACTATTGAGATTCTGGCGGGTATTCCGACGATTGTTTATGGTGTCTTTGCTTTAATGGTCATTGGCCCGTTCTTTAAGATGCTGGGAGATACGGTTGGCCTGCATATCAATGCAACCAGTGCACTGACTGCCGGTTTTGTGATGGGAATTATGATTATTCCTTTTGTTTCTTCACTGTCAGATGACATTATTACTCAGGTGCCGCGTTCACTACGGGACGGTTCACTGGGACTTGGAGCGACCAAGTCTGAAACCATTCGGCAGGTGGTACTTCCAGCAGCTTTACCCGGAATTATTGGTGCCTTTTTGCTAGCTGCTTCACGTGCCATTGGCGAGACCATGATCGTGGTGCTGGCTGCGGGTAACAGTCCAATCCTGCACGGTAACCCACTAGAAGCTGTCTCTACAGTAACAGTTACTATCGTTAACCAACTTACTGGTGACACTGATTTCGCCAGTCCACAGGCACTGGTGGCGTTTGCCTTGGGCTTAACCCTGTTTGTAATTACTTTGGGTCTTAACATTGTTGCACTTTACATTGTGCGTAAATACCGCGAGCAATACGAATGAGTACATCCAATACTTCTCCGCTGGGCCAAAAAGATATATTCGATGCTCAAGCTGCTGCCGATTTGCGCGCAAAACGTAAAGACAGAATTGCCAAATCACTCAGTAAGCGTCATCGTAAAGAGAAAATCTTCCGTATTGCTGGCTTTAGTGCAGTAATGGCCGGGCTATTCTTTGTGGCTTTACTTTTTGGCAGTATTCTGATTAAAGGTTTGCCCGCGTTCTGGCAAGCTGGTATGTCGGTACCTGTATATTTTGACCCTAATATTATTGACGCCGGACCACGTCCAGTTCAAAAAGCAGGCGAAAGTCCAGCCCAGTTCCAGGAGCGTTACATTGCCTGGCAAACAAAGATGGGTATGGTAGATTGGGATGCCTTGATCGTAAATGGTATTATTTCTAAAGCACCTGCACTGGCGCCACAGCGTGATGAGCTAGGGGAGATTTATACCAGCTCGGAATCTTACCGATTACGCGATATGGTATTTGAAAATCCCGCTTTAATTGGTAAAACTCAAGATATCAAGATTTTGGCTGATGCCAATGTGGATGTCTGGGTGCGTGGCCAGATTGACCGTGATCTTCCGGATGAGCAGCAGCAGTTAAGTCCAGAAGTACGCAAGCTTGCAGATGAAATGGAAGCACAAGGTGTATTGACCACTTCATTTAATACTCAAATCTTTACGAATCCCGATTCGCGTAGTTCTCCTGCAACGTCAGGACTGGCTGGCGCTTTTATGGGTTCGCTGTTTATGATGCTGATTGTCATCTTTATCTCGATTCCAATCGGTGTGGCAAGTGCGATTTATCTGGAAGAATTTGCGCCAAAAAATTATATTACCGATATTATTGAAGTAAATATCAATAACCTGGCCGCTGTACCTTCAATTGTATTTGGTTTACTAGGTGCTGCGATCTTTATTGGCTGGATGCATCTGCCATTATCGGCACCGTTAGTGGGTGGTCTGGTACTGAGTTTGATGACATTGCCTACGGTTATTATCACAACACGGGCCTCGTTAAAAGCTGTACCTCCCTCAATTCGTCAAGCTGCATTAGGTTTGGGTGCATCCCGTGTACAAACTATTTTTCATCATGTGTTACCTCTTGCATTACCAGGAATTTTAACCGGTGCAATTATTGGGGTAGCGCAGGCACTAGGCGAAACAGCTCCTCTATTATTGATTGGTATGAGTGCCTTTGTGGCCAGTGTGCCAACCTCCCCATTAGATCAATCCACGGCTTTACCTGTACAGATTTTTCTGTGGCAGGGCAATGAATTACGTAACTTTTTTGAAGGGCGTACAGCAGCCGCCATTATTGTACTGCTGGCACTCATGATTGGCCTAAACAGCTTGGCCATCTGGTTACGTAAGAAATTTGAAGTACGCTGGTAATTGAGGACAAGATATGAATACTAATGTTATGAATGCTTACAAGCAGGAACCATCCGTGAATTCAGAACCAACCCAAATACCTGTCACCGGATCAGGCAAGACATCTGCAACTTCGTTTGTATCCCAGTTCGATACATCTGCAGCGTCTAAAAAAGAAACAGCACACAAAGTCAAAATCTGCACTGATGATGTCCATGTTTATTATGGCGAAACAGAAGCGATCAAAGGAATTGACCTTGAAATTTATGAAAATGAAGTGATTGCATTCATTGGACCATCAGGCTGTGGTAAATCAACATTTTTGCGTACTTTGAACCGCATGAACGATACTATTGACAGCTGCCGGGTTACAGGAAAAGTAACACTGGATCAGCAAGATATATATGATCCAAATCTGGATGTCGTATTACTGCGTGCACAGGTCGGAATGGTGTTCCAGAAGCCGAATCCGTTTCCAAAATCGATTTTTGATAATGTTGCTTATGGGCCTAAACTGCACGGTCTGGCACGTGACAAATACGACCTTGAAGAAATTGTCGAAAACAGCCTACGTAAGGCTGGACTTTGGGATGAGGTCAAAGACCGTTTGAATCAGCCTGGTACAGGACTTTCAGGTGGACAGCAACAGCGCTTATGTATTGCCCGTACTATTGCGGTAAGTCCAGAAGTGATATTAATGGATGAGCCATGTTCTGCACTTGACCCGATTGCGACTGCAAAGGTAGAGGAACTGATTTCGGAGCTTTCGAATCAGTATACTATTGCGATTGTAACTCACTCGATGCAGCAGGCAGCGCGTGTATCTGACCGGACAGCTTATTTCCATTTAGGTGATCTGATTGAGGTCAACTCTACAGAAAAGGTTTTTACACAGCCTGATCATCAATTGACTGAAGCTTATATTACAGGACGCTTCGGCTAATTATTTAACCTGAGATTTTAAAAAAACAGAGTCTTGATACTCTGTTTTTTTGTTATGATGCGAGATATAAAAATTTCATGCTAAAAAAATAATGCAATTGACGCCGGAAGAACGAGAATACGCAAAAATTTCGAAACATGCTTTAAAAGACTTATTCCAGGTTCTGTTTGGCACCAAATATATAGATCAATATTTTGCTATGCTGATGGTAGGATTGAGTATAGCTCTTGCAACTTTAATACCCCATCATGGCTTGTTTGCAACATCTCAAAGTCCGGGAATGACCAATTATCATCGCTGGTTATACGACATCTTTGTAGTTGTATCGAGTCTAATCGGCTTTGTACTTTATTTTTGGTTAAAACGACAAAAAAGTAATATTAAGGTTGGCCAAAAATGGCGAGCTTATATTAAGGCAAATTCTGATTTTAAAATGTATCGTTATTGCATTGCTCAACTTAAAGGTAAAGAACCTTTTATGCATACCCCTTTTAAAGAATATTGCTTTATTCTTCTGTTCCTGGCCTTATTTATTCTGATGTACTCACTGCTTACCCCTTTTGAAAATGGCCGACGTGGTAACTTCTGGATTCAAACTTGGTGGCCAGTAAATGCCTTCATTATAGGTGTATTATATTCAGGATTATTTTGGATATATTTCCGTTTATTCGCCATCAAAGCAATCATGAATCAATATGCTTTATTGATCAGACAAGAACGAGCAAATAACAAACATAATAAGGCTATTGAAAAATGCCAGTAGTGACCTAATCTAAAGATACAAACCGAATTAAACTGAGAATAGATTTTTTATGTTATTTCATACGCCAAAGTTACCCGCAGAGATTCGTATTAGCCATCTTAATGCGCGTGTCAATGAACAACGAAAAAAAATTGCGCAGACAACAGCGTCTAAACTCGAATTATTGCAACTTGCTCAACAACTGGCAAAAGAAGGGCGGGCACGTAAAAAAAATAACCAGAAAATTTATGTCATCGATTTTAAAGGCGACGTACAAGCTTCAGCTGTTGAAAATCTGCGTGAAGAAATCACCTTGATTCTGGCAACGGCTAAAGCAGGAAAAGACCGTGTAGTGGTGCGTCTGGAAAGTCCGGGTGGAATGGTACATGGTTATGGACTCGCAGCAGCACAGCTGGTGCGTTTACGTGATGCAGGATTTCACTTAACTATCTGTGTAGACAAGGTTGCTGCCAGCGGTGGTTATATGATGGCCTGTATTGCAAATGAAATTATTACCGCACCATTTGCTGTTGTTGGTTCAATTGGTGTTGTGGCTCAGGTACCAAATTTTAACCGTTTATTAAAAGAACATAATGTCGATTTTGAGCTTTATACTGCAGGCGAATATAAGCGTACTGTTACTATGTTCGGCGAAAATACGCCAGAAGGTAAAGCCAAATTTGAGCAGGAACTGCAACAGACCCATGCTTTGTTTAAGCATTTTGTAGAAAAATACCGCCCAAAACTAAATGTTGAGAAAGTAGCAACAGGTGAGCATTGGTATGGTCAGGATGCTCTAGATTTAAATTTAGTAGATGAGCTGAAAACTTCAGATGAGTATTTACTGAGTGCTCTACCACAGCATGATGTGTATGTTATTTCAACTCGCCGTAAACCAACCTTAGGCGAAAAACTGGGTCTTCAGGCCGCGCAAATGGCAGATGCACTGGTGCCAGCAGTACTAAATAAAGTAATGGATACCTTGGCTAAAGCCAGTTCCAATCTGGTACAGATGCGTGATCCAGAACTTTAAGATTATCGTGAAGTCGGATTAAAAAAGCTCACTAAAGTGAGCTTTTTTAATAGGAAATTATATTGATGTAAAAACAGGACAATTATACAGAGAAATTATTTAGCATGCTCACGATGGAAATGGGATTTAAAAGCTTCCCATTTAGCTTGACGTCTTGCTTTATGCTCAGCTTTCTTCTGTTCTTTCAAAGTCAAGTTTGCAATACGTTGAGTTTCTTGCCAGGTTTCAATACTGGCTTCAATTTCTGCCTGTACATCTTCATAATCCCAGCGATAAATTGTTGCTCCGGTTTTTTCAAAAAGCGCATCAATAAAATCTTCAGACTCTTCATGAATATCAATGAGTATACCCACAGTGCCGAGGGGCAATGCTTGGCTAATTCTAGCCAGTACAGCTAAATCATCTTGTTCACGATTAATATCATAGGTTCCACCAATTAATGCACCTGTGGTAAAACCTAAAAGTAAGCCAAGTGGGCCACCCAATATTCCAATTAAAGAACCCAGTAGGCTGCCACTTAAAATCCCATTATTTTGTTTGGGATCTATTTGTTCTTCAATTTTAAAACTACCATTTTCTTGGCGTTTTAAAAGCGTAACTTCATTAATATCCTTAATACGGGAGTCTTTAAATTTACTAAAATTTTCAAAGGCCTGTGCTGATTCATTCCAAGTAACTAAAATAATATTATGTGCCATTTCTTCACCAGTATTAATTATAATGTGTA